>JBGPAN010000158.1:0-8280 GCA_041480785.1 Bacteroidota bacterium
CCGATGATATAAAGTCGGTGCAACAGAGAAGTCATCCGGACAGAAACTCAGTCTTCCCCCGCACATCGTGTCAAGCACGCGCTCGATGCCTGGCGAAGCGAGTTACGATCTGCGAAACAGGTGAATCGATGCGTGTCGCTTCTGTCAAGAAATGGATTCGCGCTGACAGACACCCCCAAGTGACCTTACAGCGGAATGAATGACATCAATTGGAAGCTAACTGTCCGAGACGAGTCGTGACCATCCTTCCATTTTAAGTAATCCTCTTCGCCCACCGCTCCAGAGTATCGAACTCGTAGTCCTCAGCCATCATTCCGAGTGCCCGCTCGAACAGATCCCATTTCTTTTTCAGTGGGGTCCTCAGTGCTTGCGGAACATATACGCCCCTACCTCTCGGGACCTGGTCTCGGAGTTCAGGATGAAGATAGTCTACGAAGTCAGAGAGATGGAAGGAATATTGAATCGGCCAGCGCAACACTCTCACCAACCTGTAACACGTCTTGAAGAACTGCAATCCCGTAGCCAACAGGAACGTGGCGAAAAAAGGTAACCGAACTATGGGCACCACGGTCAGTGGAAACTCCACGAGGCCATTCTTCCCGCGTTGCCCGAGCTTCTTATCCGTGGTTCGATAAGGTTGCGCTGGAGAGAACATGTAGGACAGGCGACCCATAGTCGTCCTGTCCTCCTCCGAGCGGCTGGACATCGTCCACCAATGGAGGAACTTGAGCAAAGGCATGAGGGAAGTTGGATGGATTGACGAGTCATACAAATAGCCTCGACGTTTCAAGATCGGAAGTGCGTCATCGCTGATGTTCCAGCCGGGTGAACGAAATCCCACAGGTCGTCTACCTGTTGCTTGAAGGCAGATCTCTTCCATTCCGGAAATCTCCGCCTCTTTGGCTTCAGGCGTCAGCACTCGAAATGATTGAGCGTGAGAAAGCGTATGATTAGCGATCTCGTGACCTTCTCCAACAATAGCTTTGATGTAGGGCAGGTTTTTGGCATGGCGAAAATCATCGCCCACCATGAACAACGTTGTTTTGATCTGGAACGGCTCAAGGAAGCGCGAAAAGTTTTCGAGTCCCATATGCAGCTCGGCGTATGTGTAGCCGCCCGGACGACGGCAGTCGTAGCCTTTGTAGATTGAATTCAGGGTATCAATGTCGCTCGTGATCGCCGCAAGCACCTGCATCCACCTTGACCTATTGTCTCTGTGATTGGGGATTGGCCGCATTGTTCGCAAATCTGTTAGACGCCATCACTGACGACTTGAACAGGCCCAGGGCCATCCTTCCTTTTCGCCACATCTCGGTCACGCTACTTGTCTGCCGTAGTTGCTTGAGAACATAGGATGGCCGGAAGTAGAATCTTCGAGTCGCCTCATCGCGGATTCGCAATAGCTCTTCTTTGCCCAGATGTTCCTCCCAGAAATAGGGCACAGCGAAGTTTGCAGTTGGCTTACGAGCATACTCCAACCAATAATCATACGGGATAATGCCGCGGGACAGTGCTTCCTGATACATTTCGGTTCCTGCATATGGGACAGTCACAGAAAAGGTCGAGAAGTCTGGGTCTAGCAACTTGGCAAATTTGATCGTCTGACGCATATCAGCTAGCGTTTCGCCGGGCAATCCTAACATAAAGTACGTCAATACTTCGATGCCATGCTTTTTTGCCAAGCGAACAGCATCCACCGCTTGCTGTGTGGTTGTGGACTTCTTGATGGTATTCAGCGTCTTGTCTGATCCAGACTCAATCCCAAAATGGATGCGCCGACAACCAGCCCTGGCAAGCCACTCCATGGTCTCGGGTGTCGGACTCGAAACGCGATCGCGAATCGCCCAATCAAATTTGAGACCACGCTCGACGATACCTTTGCAGATTTCTATCAGGCGCCTCTTAGACCACGTAAAAGTGTCATCATAGATCTCGATTTCAGCTATTCCTAACGATGCTATCTGTTCCATCTCAGCCAACACGTTTTCTGCGCTACGTGAGAGAGTTTTCTGGAATGAAAGCTTGCAAAAAGTGCAGTGGTATGGGCAACCGCGACTCGTTATCATTGTGGTCACAAAATCTCTCTTGGAGACCACGCTATGATACATCCGATAGGGGAGCATCGTACGGATTGGAAATGGTAGCCCGTCCAAGTCTCCATGGATGTAAAACTTCAAGGGATCTTCTTTCACGCCGTCAGCCTTCATATGCAGCCCGGGCAAGTCCGAAGGCACTTGACCGTTCGATAGTCCGTTCATTAGCCAATAAAATGGTAGCTCGCCGTCACCCACAATCACGGAATCGCAACCGGACGATTCAAGCGTGACCTCGGGGTAAATACCGATGTGCGGGCCACCGACTGTCACATGAATGCTTGGATCCACCTCTTTGGCAATCTGAATGCACCGATATGCATCGTACCAGAAATCAGTCCAAGCGGATACTCCCACCACGTGGGGGCGAAACTGTCGAATCTCTTCTCTGATTTGATCCTCGTTCAGCCCAAGAACTTGGCAGTCCAGTATCCTCACTTCATGGGGCGAGTGTTCCTTGAGGTAAGATGCGACGAACATCGGGCCAAGCGGTGGCTTCACTCCTATGCCTGTGTCCTCATTTTCTTGAAATGTATACATTGCCCGCACGGCATTGGTCGCGGGTGGAAAGATCAGCATTGCTCGCATGGGGCTATTTGCTGTGTTAATCGCGGAATTGTTCAACACGCTAAGATCTTGCGCCCTCAGCACTGTCATTGCGGCACCCTCACATTATTGAATCCAGCTTGAATCTGCATCTTTATTAATATACCTAATTCGCCAGTGTTGTCCAATGTCATTTTTGGCAATGCGCCAGCATGCTTATTTCGCATTCCCGTGGCAATCGTTGTGTCGAATCCCGTCATCTGGCTAGCGATCACGGGCACCTTGGAGGAACCACCGCAGAATCCACGCTGACCGAGTGGCCCTGGAAAGATTGTTCACCGTGCGGAGTATTTCGCCGACGCTGCACTCCGAGATGTCATTGCCCCTGAAATCCAACTTGTGCCCAGCCCTCATCATCCATCCCACGATTCGACGAGGTTTGCCGACGACCGTCGGACCGACAAAAGGCGAATCGACCAAAGTGAGCCACATACCCTTGCAGGGCCTGGACGAGCGAAACAACATCTTTGACGAGCGGCTTGCGTAGAGGTTTTCGAAACCGTGAGGAGGCTCAGTTTCAGAATCGTTGATCTGTAGGAATGAGACCGATGAGTCTCCAATGGTCTTCACATCCTTGGGAGGCTCGCTGTGATTGATCGAAGGGAAGCAGCTAACATTCCACGGCTCAAACTCGAGTGAACCAGCCACCCCCTGACCATCCAAGACCTGTGCCAAAAAAGGTTGCACCTTGCTAAACAATCAGATCGACAGATCAAAGAAGTGAATACCCATATTCGTCAAGGCTGCACAGGCTCGCTCAACAGATGGCAACCCGCAATTTCAACTTGCATTCCTAAATCCACTTCCATCGAGGAAATTCTGCGCCCAAAGTTCGAGGCTCAGCAACCCCCAGACAGTGCGTCCATATGGGTTTTCTGCATCCAGGAACTTCTCGGTTTGATCAGTCTGAAAGAACCCACGCGTTCGCGCTTTTGATCCCAATAATGTATCGCATACGAAATCGCGCACGACCCCTTTCCGATACCATATGGCAAGAGGCACGGGAAATCCCATCTTGTCGGTCCGCGCACTGACCTCGCGTGGAACAATGTGCTGAACGACTTTCCGAAACACGTGCTTGGACCGTCCCCCGCGGTACTTCACCATCGGGGGCATCGACGCGACGAGCTCGACAATACGGTGATCGAGCAGCGGTACCCGCGATTCAAGCGAGACAGCCATGCTTGTACGATCCTCGACCTGAAGAAGAGCCGGCAAGAGCGTCTTGACGTCAAATCGTGTCATTCTGTTGATCAGTGATGAAGTCTCGCCCTCATTGAACAATTCACGATAAGCTTCATACGAATCATAGTCGTCTTCCCGACTCCAGACTTCCGAGCTGACAAACTGTCTTACATCATCGCTCCTGTCAATCAGTCGAAAGTATCTTCGCTCCGGGGATTCGAAGAGTCCTTCCTTCCAAAAATGCCGCATCAATGGCTGATAGCCCTGCAGCTGTGTGAGGTTGGGAAGAATTGATTCAAAGGACACGACATATTTTCCTGACTCTTGTGTACCATTTATGCCTCCGCGCAGGCATTCCTCCAGGTATGCGATCAGGTAGCGCATATATCCGCCGAACACCTCGTCCCCTCCCTGGCCGCCGAGCACAACCTTCACATGCTCGCTCGCAAGCTTGGAGACGAAGTACTGAGGGAAGAGCCCGGGCCCCGCCACAGGCTCGTCCATATAATAGATCAACATCGGCATCGTCTTGACAAAGTCGTCCGCTGACGGGAATACTTCATGATAGCGCCCGCCGATATGGGTCGCTACGCTCCGGGCATACCGGGTTTCATCATACTCAGTTCCCTCTCGGAACCCACCCGTGAACGTGTCAATCGATGAGCCCAGGGCAGACGAGGCAAGGCACGCGATCGTGGAGGAATCGAGACCGCCGCTCAAGTGAGCGCCCACAGGCACATCGGCACGGAGCTGAAGACGAACAGAATCCTGCAGCAATCGCAGCAGTTCTTGCTCGAAGTACTCTTCTGTGTGAATGACATCGATGGTGAAATCGATATCCCAATACTTTTCAATTCTTATGTCGCCATTAGGTCCGAGTATCAAGCTGTGACCGGGCAGAAGTTTGTGCACCCCGCGAAAAAGGGTCTTATCGCCGAGACAGAACTGAAAGGTAAGGTAGTCTTTTATCCCAGTTGGATTAAGTTCAGGCCTCAGTGTCCCACCCTCGAAAATGGCCTTTATCTCCGACGCGAACGCGAAGGACTTGCCATCATAGGAATAGTAGAATGGCTTGATGCCGAATCGGTCCCTTGCCGCGAAAAGAGTCCTTTCCCGATCGTCCCACACAGCGAAGGCAAACATTCCATTCAGCCGGCGGACACATGCCGGCCCCTCCTCCTCATACAGATGAAGAACGACCTCAGTATCTGACTTGGATCTAAAGGTGTGACCACGAGAAACCAATTCCTGCCGGAGCTCAAGGTAATTATAGACTTCACCGTTAAGCACAATCCAGAATCGATTGTTCTCGTTTGTCATGGGCTGCCGTCCTGCCGACGACAGGTCAATGATGCTCAAGCGTTTGTGACCCAAACCGATGTCCTGCCCTACGTAGATTCCCTCATCATCCGGTCCACGATGGTGTAATGAATCGGCCATCTGCCGGATCTGAGATTCCTCAACACGAGCTTCGGATCGGACAGCATAGATACCACATACTCCGCACATAAAAATCCTTTCAGAAGCCCATACGATTGAGAACAGAGCGATGCCCCGTCCGGCAGTTGAAACGACTCACCGCTTCTTCGCGGCTAGTCCTGTAGAGCGAACGTAAACCTTTGTACTGATTCCTCCATCCTCCAAAAGGCCACCAATAGAGGACAGACATGATCATATATCCCAGCGACGTAATACTACTCACCATTTTGCTATCGCTCTGCTTCTGGTCATACCGCAGGATGAACGGCACCTCGGCAAACCGACAACCGAGCAAATGCAATTTGACGATCATCTCGAGTGTCGACGTAAACCCAAGTCCTCGCAACTGTATGAAATTATTGCCGAAGACATCTACAGCATCTTTAACGACCTGGGCTTTGTATGCGCGGTAGCCGCACGAATAGTCGCGAACACCGGAGATCTGGAAAACGAGCCATGTGAACACGTTCGCTATTCTGCTGATCGTCGCCCGGTATGCACTGACCCCCATCTGACCTCCACCCGGACGGAAACGGGACGTATTGACAACATCGAAGCCTTCTTCGAGCTTCTTCGAGAGATCGAAAATGTAGTCCGGTTCGTGTGTGTCATCGCAGTCCAAGCGCACTACCACATCACCATTGTCGCAATGACGGGCGATATGCTCAAACCCATCCCGTTCTGTTTCACCCAGGCCACGGTTTATGGGATGAGAGATAATGGTCAAGGGCAAAGTCTTCGATTGTTCCTCCAAGATCAGCTGCGTCCTATCGACACTGCCGTCGTTTACCACGACGATATGGTAGGGCTGAGCCTTTGACTCGAGCTTTTCTTTGATCTTAGGAAGTAGTTTCACCAGAGAGGCTTCCTCGTTGTACGCAGGCAAGAAAATCCAAATCATCATTGAATGACCTCTCTTGTCAGGTTGAGTATTGATGAGTGAGAACTGAGACGATCCGCTCAGCAGCTTTTCCGTCGCCAAATATCCGGCCGAGATCCCGGTTCTTATGAGTAATAGCATTCACCCGGGAGAATTGTTTCATGATGGCATCGCCGTTGGCACCTGAGGTTGTCGTATGAGTCGTATTTGTCATTTCGAAGGAGCCCCGCATTTTGCGGGAGTCGAAATGACAAAGACACTTCTAGGACAGCCTGTCTACGGGTTCCACTCATTCGGGTTTGGACACAGTGAGAGCCGGAGCCAACTTCAAGGTAGTAGCCTGGCTCTGTCAATGCAAGTTCATCCAAGAAGACCTTCGAGATTGGATCGTCATTCTGTTGGTCTGTATGCACAACCACTTCTCGAACGACCTCATTTCCCTTTAGCTCGTTCAGTTCTCCGATCGCTCTCGAGACCGCAAAGGACTTGATGAACTGCGGGCCAGTTCCAACAATGGTGATGACTTTCAATATCAACTCCGTTTGAGACACATCTACGGACGCCAGGTCTTCGATTCGATTGGCTTGAGCAACCACCATTGCGGCAGAACACCCAAATACGGCCGGTCTCCGCGCAATTGTTCTTCGAAGTGAGCCCAGGAAAACGTGGTGAGGGGCTCGAAGCCGTGTGCTTTCCATTGCGAGTCCAGCTCGGTTCCGGCATCCTGATACACCACAACGAACTGCGCCTTCCAGGTTTTCAAGTTTCGAGTCACAGATTCCGGATCACGGCCCCATAACTGCGGTGCTCCAGGATAATTTAGCTGGCTGACCGCAATCCAGTCGGGCATGAAATGGATAGACTGTTCAGCCGCCACATAAAACGGTAGCTCCAACAATGTCCGATAGCCGTCGAAGATCTCGTCATAATCATCCTTCGGATCTCTGAACGCCATGAAGACTCGTTGGCCTTTCGAAACGGGCGAGAGAAACTCCCGCATCCCCTCGAGAAATGGTTTGATAGAAAAAGGCTCGAGTGCAGGCACGACATCCAGCACATCCTTGTGAGTATAAAACCCGGTCGCATATGGTAATGGCGACACAAGCAACCAGTATGAGGCAAGAAGCAAAACGTTTGGATGCTGGATTGTTTCTGCCGTAGCCAGGCTAAACATGAGCATATACATCGATTGCACGTCCGAGAAACGGAGCACAGTGGAATTGAGTAGAAAAATCGCGATACCCGCGAGAAGCAAAATCGACATATGCCCGGCTAACGCATAGAGAACTACTGCAAACTGAGTGTACAACACAAGGAAATACGCCAGATGCAGCACGTGAGGCTTGCGAATCCGACGCCGATATTGGACCTTTGATTGAACAAAGCCCAACCATTTGGATGTATCCTGTAACGACACACCTGTCCCATGCCTCACGAGCGGAATCAGATTCACGCTGAGCCGCAGACAAGCTGGGACGATTGTGAGAAAAGGGATGAGATTGAAATTCGCTATTGACAGCGCAGCGCATAAGACAGCCGCAAGCGCGACAGCCGTGAGACTACCAAGACTTACAAGGATCCATGCAATTCCCGACACAATCCAATTCTGCGTATACACTCCATACAAGCCAATGGGAAAGAACATCCACCCGAGTGCATTGTAGTTCTGCCTAACAAATGCATTGACATAGAACGTGGTGCTCACAAGTGCGAGTAACATCACTGTCGCAAACCAGAAAGGATCAACCGCCGTCATCATCCAGAAGAAATGCGATAACCACCAACCGGCGATACCAAGAACCATGACGAGGGCTGGAGACATCCAAAAGAGATAGAGGGAGAAGAGAGTGTACATGAAGAATCGCGACAGATGCACATCGCCCAATCCCGTGTAGGGACTGACGCCATCTCTCCCGAAGCGATGGAAATCCAGCGTCCTCGTCCAGTAAAACAAGTTGTTGATTCCGAAGTCGGCTGTATAGCCACTCATACTGTGCCACTCGCGGCCGTTCCAAAGTTGGAGAGTGTTCCTTAGAG
>JBGPAN010000159.1:0-8278 GCA_041480785.1 Bacteroidota bacterium
CACAACGTCTTCTGCGTAACTGTATAGCTGAATGAGGCGGCGCGGAAGTTCAAGAGGAAACGGTGCCGGGTGACCGACGCGACGGGCAGACTCGGAAGGAAATGTCCATATGCTCTTCGTGTATTCCAGGAATTCATCTCTTCCGATGGTGCTCTTCTTTCCATCTCTCTTGCGCGCAAAACTGTCTTTCGAGAAGATCAGGATGTATTCGTGAACGTCGCGCAGTGTCGGATTTGAGGCGGATTTCCAGCTTCCCCACGCAGTAGAAGGTCCGGCGCTGCCGGCTTTGTTCCAGATGATTTCACCTCGCATCGAATATCCGAGATCGATCATGTCTTCCGCAATGAAGGCGTGGAAAGGGATGTAAGGCTTCCGGCCTACATTCGCGACATTCACGCATGCCCTTCCACCTTCAACAAGGACTCTATATGTTTCGCGCAGCACACGGCGCAGAAGCTCCCTATACTCCCCCAACGTTAGGTCTTCATCGTATTCCTTAGAAACATTGTACGGCGGCGAGGTAATCATCAAATGTACGGAGCTGTCCGGCAGCTCATCCATCGATTCGCTGCTCTTGCAGAAAACCCGATCGAGGGCATCTGAGGGGACGAGGTTTTCGGAAGCGACGGTTGGTTTCTTCTGAGTGAGAGGATCGTACAACCGACTTTCGTAGAACCGCGAGGAATCGTGGCTGCTTCGACCGGAAGTGCCAAATGCAGAGGTGGAAGTTTTCTTACGTGTAGGCTTCTTCACGATCGGACAGGAAAAGTTGGATTCAACGATCTGCGGTGCGTGAAGAATCTACTTCATATCCGCTGGAACATCAAGCTTTTTCTGGAGCCACTGCGACAGGTCGGCGAGGCTCTCTTCGCTGATGGTATGAGGAATGGGATACTCTTTGTACGTGAGATCGGCTCCGGTTTTCGAAAGCAACTCCTGAGCGCGTCGCGCCTTCTGTATGGGAATGACGGGATCGAGGAGACCGTGGGCAACAAAGACAGAGAGTGACGCGAGTTGCGTCCAGGCGAATTGCAGTGAAACACTTTCAGGAATATACCCGCTGTGAGCAACAATGCCCCGAACGGCGTTCGGTTGTGTCAGAGCAACCGCGAAGGACATGATGCTTCCCATGCTGAATCCGAGCAGAAACACGCGCGCGGGGTCGACCGGGTACCCCGTTTTCACATCCTCGATGAACTGCACGAGATGGCGGTACGCTTCGGCGAATTGTTCAGGATCGGGCTTCCCAATTTCCTGCAGACCAAACCACGTGTAACTGCCAAGACCCTCTTCGGACCGATATGGTGCTCGTGCGCTGATGATGAAGAAGCGGGGATCCAGGAAGTCAGCAAGACCGAGAAGGTCGTCTTCGTTCGTGCCACGGCCATGAAGCAAAATGAGAGCCGGTGACTTTGTGAGACCGGAAGTCGCCGGTTGTCTGACCTTGTGGACGAGCGTCGTTGAAATGCGATCAATACTCATAGAGCATCACGAGACAACATACGTGAAACGATTGAACCGCGGCCGGTCTAGTTCTTCTTGGCCCCCTGGTCAATCCACGCGAGAATAAGCGCAACTTGCTCGGGGGTCGGTCGTGGCTTTCTCGGCGGCGGCATGATCTTCCCGAACGGAGGGTCATCGCTCATCTTCTGGGAGAAGAGACTCTCTTCGGAATTGCCAGGCACGATTGCTTTCCCGTGTTTTCCCCCCGTCATCAGTGACTCATAGGAATCCATAAAAAGCTGACTTGGATGTTCCTCTTCTGCCGAATGGCACGTCGTGCAGAATTTGCCGAGGACCGGCGCCACATCTTTTGAAAACGATACCTCTGTTGACGTTTTCCCCTTCGTGCTATCCTGCGCGAACAACGCTCCGGTGAAGAAGATGACGAGGACTAGGAGTGGAAGCGCAAGAGGAAGTTGGGCGTTCGTCGATTGACGCGATTCGTTGCTCAATTGTCTTTAGCTCCTTGATTTATCCATGTTTTGAGGATTTGTATTGTGGTGTCTGCGAGGTAGGGTCCGCCTCGCGGCATACGATCACTAAATGGAGGAATTGCGGAGAGTTTTCTCACGATGATACTGGAATCGGCTTTGCCCGGGACAATGGCGGGACCGTGAATGCCTCCGCGCAAGAGTTGTGCGACCGTCTGAACATCTAGCCCACCGTTTCCCCCATGGCATCCGTCGCAACCGTAGTTCATGAAAAATGGTACGACCTGGTTCTTGAACGAAACATCCTGAGTCTGCGGAGGTGGTGGCGAAGAACTCGCGGGATTATTCCCCATGTCGCTACAGCCCGCGATGACAATGCCGGCGACGAGCGTCGTCAACCAAGTCGACATGCTCGATCGACGCACGGCCCTTTTCCCTTGCCCTAAGTGAGTCATGTTCCACAGCATATTGGGGCCCAATTCTCCCCGGCCCCTCCCATCCATCATTTTCATATCATGAAAACAACAAGTTGCTGCATCAGGTTCCATCCGAAAGACAGCGGTTGAAGACCACTTTCTGGGAAAAAGCCTTCAAGATCAGACACCACAGCAACTGTGGAGCCTCATAGGTGTCTTTATCCCCAATTCATCTGAGGTACTCGAAGGCGGCAAAAGGGAGTCGTTTCGATCATCCCATTTCGAACGACAATCAGAAGGAGACTGCCAGCTGGAGGACGGTGAGGTTGTCGCGTGGCCCGGTCACTTCGAGTGTGCGGGTTTCCCTGCGAACCAGTTTGGCAAGTGTATTACGATCAATAGAGTATCCAACGCCAACCTCGACTTCGAGGACATTGTTGTCCCATCGCGGCGAGCTACCTTCGAGATTCAGGCGAGAAAACACGAGTCCGCCCACGCGAACCGCCGTGTAGAAGCGCGGGATCCACGTGTACTTCGCCTCCGCGTTGTAGCCGAGCGCCCAAAGATTGGTATCCTCGTTCTCAAATGGAACTGTCCACCGGCTATAAACAGCCTCGCCGTTCATCATAAACTTGTCCCGGTTGAACTCAATATCCAGCTCCCCGATCATTTGCTGGTAGTGTAAACTCCCCATATCCCTCGGCAAGGACCTTCCATCGCCACCCAGGTAGGCGCTCATTGCGGCCGACGCACCAACCGTGAGCCCCGTGATCGGAGTGTATGCAAGACGAAGGATCTTGTTGAAATCGGAATCTTCATTCTCGGGGTGAATTGTCGTTGAACTCACCGTTCCATTCGCGACTGCGACGGCATAATGCAACTTGCCCGCATCACCAGAGACCATGGCTCCCAGATCATTGATTCCCAGATCCAGCAGGCGCATTCCTGTCCCTTTCCCGCGACCGTTCAACACTTCGACGCGCGTGGGAACCTGATTCGGTAACGATGTGCGGTACTCGTAGATAAGCGGCAAACCATAGAGGAAGTCTTTTGACGGATAACGCCGATCGGCAAGGTTTCCAAACGGCATGTCGAACTTCCCCATTTGAAAAGTGAAACCAAGGTCAGCAAGATTGGCTATCCTCAATGCCGCGTAGTCAAAATTGATCATTGCATCATCAGATGTCCGGGTGCGGACAAGGACAGAAACATTGTCTGTGACCTTGCCGTCAAGAAAGAGATCAAACCGCCATCCAAACGTGGGGTTTCCCTGGTTCACGACCCGAGCGCTTGTTGTTCGGGCGCTCTTCAGTGCGTTGGCCGATGCCTCACCTGTCCATTGCACCTGTGCAGACAGCGGGACCACGAAGATCGCCGCTACGAAAAGAAGAGTCAAACGTCGGGTCATGGCTGATTCTCACCAATTGAAGTCTATGTTGATCATCTCGCTGCAATCCGGCGTGAAATCGTTTCCAGCTGCATGAGATTTGCGTACAATTAACCAAAATTGGGGTCATAATCAACCGACGGCAATGGCAGGCGTTGGTGCATTTTCATAAAGGAGAAGAAAAATGAACAATTCTAATATTCGACGGTCGGGAAAGATGCTCGACATATCAATGACCAACGAGGTAAAGAGAAAGATATTCTGAACCCTTTATGGCAAGGCCGTTGAGATGGAGGCACAATTCGGCAAGAACAAAACGGGCAATCTGGCCGAGCGTTCAAAGGAAATAGCCGAATTGGTCTCAAGTCTTGTTGACAAACTTGTAAAGGACTACAAGACCACTATGTTTTCTTCATAAGGTTGGACAACTGCAGATCCTGGTTGCCCAATTGAATAACGATGTTGGTGTATAGTGTTGTAGCAACCCCGGCGGGAGCGCCCTCCAAAAAGAGGTCGCGACTTGGATTTGCCAGAAGCCCCGCAGCTAGTATGGCGGCAATGTGTTCGTTCTTGCTCATTTCGCTTGACATTTTATCTCTCCTCTAATTGGAAGGACTGAAGCATGAAACTCCATTTGGAAGATCGGAATAGGATAATTCGGAGTAGGTACAACGAAGTGCTTCCATGCCTGGGTTCAGCCAGGGCAGTATATCAATTCCTGTGGGATGAATTTCATTTACAACCAAACAGCCTCCACCAGATAATTCATCACCCCGAATGGTACGACAAGAAACTACAAAGCACAACGACAGCATCAGGCAGGGTAATTGCCCAAAAGTAGTAATTTCCGCAAAGGCAATTTGCTGGATTTATCGAATAAATCAGATATATTTCTGGCACGAAAAGTGAGATGTTATAACGTGTGGGTCCCGCGGGAACGCTAGATGCGCAAAACGGGTTAATTCATTAGGTGAGACGGTATAAATTGTAATTTTGGGACTTGCATTCTATGGTTAGCTGCGTTACTTTTGATGGTGGAGAACGTTACTCTGGAAGCAAGCACCCCACCCCACCAAAAAGCAAAACCACTCGGGTACCCGATATGACCGTAGGCGTAGCCATCAAAGCGAAAGACGGAATCGTCGTCGCGTGTGACAGTCTGTCCACATTTGGACGCGGCGTTCCGATTCTTCGATATACGAACAAAGTATATATCCTCGAACATGAAGACCTCGAATTTCCCGTTGCGGTTACCGGTGCGGGTGCGACAACGTTTGTAGATAAGTTCATTAATCGTGCGAAAAGAGAAGTCATCGCGATTGCCAAAAAAGATTGCGGACGTAAATTAGACATTGTGGATTTCAGCGAACGCGTCGCGGAGACTGTAATGTGTGTACTGTTTAAAGAGTACGGCATAGATCGGACACAGATGTTTGGGATGAACACCGGAGATTATTCAGTTTCGCTAATAATTGCAGGGGCTACTCGCTCTGGCGAACTTAAGGCCTATTTTGTTTACTCGCATGGTTTGACAGAGGCTATTGAGGACTATGGAACAATCGGCAGTGGCGCGGCTTACGCGGAACTATTCATCCGGAACTTAATTCCAGACCCGGCAAATACGAAAGCGGACGATGCGGCCTGTTTGTCGGTATATGCGATTAAGGGCGTCGAAATAATGGACCCGTACGTTGGCGGGAAGACGAATGTTTATATTCTAAAGATTGTCGAGAACAAGACAGAGAAGAAGATCGAGAAAAAATTGGAGATCAAGTCACTTCAACCATCAAAAGCCCCAAAAAACGCGAAAAAGAAGATGGATGATGTTCTTCAGCAAATAGGCGGCAATATGCGTCGGCTGATAAAAAGAGGAGAAAGGCCATGAATACTAGACAGACGAGATATATGAGCAATAAGGAGAGCCTTCTTCAGATGGTTGCGAAGAGTATCTATATTCAACGCTTACCGCGAGAGGAAGAGACTAATCAAGAAAACGCGAAAAAGAAGCATACCCACGAAGACGTTAAGCTAGAGGCAAAAAAAGATAAAAAATAACTTGACAAGTTATAATCTATCACCTATATTGCACCCGTCATGAATAAGCCAAAGACCCTAAAACAAGCAAGCGACGAAGAGTATTTCACGGTTGAAGAAGCCGCGGAAGAGCTTGGCGTGAAGTCGAACGCGATCCGAAACTATCTCTATCTCGGTAAGTTTACTACGCACAAATTCAAGAGCCTCACATTGTTGGATGCCAGGGAAGTGCAGGGTTGGAAGACGCGGCAGCGAGGCTGATATTTTTTTGACCATTGAAGTGATACTCTATCACTTAACATATCAAACAAAAGGGCCTGCAGATGCTGATAACATCCACAAGCCCGAATCACATCACAACCCCGAAGAGCTGCAACGTGACCTCAATTCAAAGTTACGCTCCTTCAGGGTCAAAGTCAAATCCCAAAGGAGTGAGTCATGGCAAACTTCCTTCCGCTTCACAAGAAAATCATGGTACTCAGTGCACTCGTCGAGGGAAACTCGGTTTGCAGTATTGTGCGAATGACGGGAGTCAACAAGCGAACCATTCTTCGATTGTTTTGTGAAGCAGGAAAACTCGCGGCGGAGATTCTAGATCGGGAGCTTGTGAATTTATCTTGCCGGTTCGTGCAGGTAGATGAGATTTGGACCTTCGTAGGCAAGAAGCAACGGACATGCACAGAAGAAGAGAAGAGCGGCGGAATATTAGGCGATCAATACGTTTTCGTTGCGATGGATTCCGAGACAAAGCTAGTCATTCTTCACCGCGTCGGAAGGCGAACGGGAGAAACGGCCTTATCTTTCCTGCGCGATTTAGACGCTCGTATCTCGACAAGATTCCAGCTTTCGACAGATGCGTTTAGCGCATATACAGACGCCGTAGATAGGGTTTGGGGAACCGAAATAGACTACGGTCAAGTCCACAAGTCGTATGCAAGCAGTATCGAACCGCAACACCGCTACAGCCCTCCACAAGTGGTTTCAACCTACCTAAATATGATTGTCGGGAATCCAATCAAGAAACGAATCTCAACGAGCCATATCGAACGGCAAAACCTCACAATGCGTATGCAGATGAGAAGATTCACCAGGCTAACCAACGCATACTCAAAGAAGCTGGAAAACTTACAAGCCGCCGTTGCTCTGCATTTCTTTCATTATAATTTCATGCGCCTTCACCAAACGCTACGGGTTACACCTTCGATGGCAGCGGGTGTGACACGGCATGTCTGGACATGGGAAAATCTATTAGGTTTGAAGGCAGAACGAAAGGCGGCGTGATCGTGATTTTCACACAATCAATATCATGCTATTGCATCGGTACGGAGTCGATGAGTATATTATATCGGAAATTGGTTCCCGAAACGGAGGGATTTACGACAAACAGAGAAATCGAAAATGCACCAGCACCCAATGGCACACTCCTCCTCACATGAAACAAAGAAGCCCGCATCGACAATGCCAATGCGGGCTATCAACCAAGAACGCAAGAAGTCTATGCAGTCTGTTTCGCCTCGGCACCGCAAAGCTTGTCGAACGCATGCGTGAGGGTCGCGGCAACCTGATCGGCTGTATGACCTTCGATCTGGTATCGATGGATCATGTGAACGAATCTTCCATCGCGCATAAGCGCGAAGGACGGAGATGATGGCGGCTGGTCTGTGAAGTACTCGCGCGCCCGGGCAGTTGCTTCTTTGTCCTGACCGGCGAAGACCGTCACGATCTTGTCCGGACCTATGGAATGCTGAAGTGCTTTTGCGAGCGCCGGCCGGGATGCACCTGCCGCACAACCACACGTCGAATTGACGACAACGAGCGTCAACCCTTTGGCATTGGGCAGCACTTCATCAACTTCTGCTGGTGTGCGCAGTTCCTGCGCTCCGAGCCGTGTGACTTCATCTCTCATCTGCTTGATCAAAATATCATACATAGACAATTTCCTCCAGAAGAATGAACCCTTGTGCCAAGTTCTTTTGATACCTATCAAAACAAATACTCCACAAATTCGTTCCCACCGTTTTGGAGGGAACCAGCGTCATTCCAAAAGGTCCCGCTCATGTCCCGCTGTTTTGGAGCGGGATCTCGGGCGTCCTGACCCCCGGCCTGAGTTCAGGTTTTGGACCCCTGCCTACGCAGGGGTGACTAATACTCTTCCAAAAAGCTCACATGTCGTCCCCACAAAAGCGGGGATGACAAACAAGAAAGGAACCCAGTCAATCCCGAACGCTCCTATCGGGAATCCAGGACTGATCACGAGAAGCACGCATTGCCGATGCAAAGGCATCTGCTTTTCCCCTCCTATGACGTAGGAGGGGCGTCCCGCTCGAAGAGCGGGACGGGGAGGTAGAGCCCTACCCCCTGCGGCTCTAAGAATCGAACCGCGAGGTTGTCTCAAAAGTATTTTGACATCGTCGAGCAATAAAGAACAGGTAAAGCCATGCAAGTTACATGAGCGATAGACAGCTTGGGCGCAAGAGCGACCTTCTTCAAGTTGTGAGCAATGCTGA
>JBGPAN010000160.1:0-8263 GCA_041480785.1 Bacteroidota bacterium
GGGTAAGGGGATTTGATATTGACTTTTCCGCGTTCTACGCAGCGTTGAAGGGATTCAAGGATTTCGTTCATCAGTTTTTCTCGCAGGTGTTGGTGAGTGCGAAAGTGCTCCTTGGCCGCGTCGAGGATTGGAATGACTGGCCGCCTGAATAATACACCTTTGATTGAAAAAACTCAAGTTTTTGACGATGGATAAGGCCATAATCCTGGCTTCGATGATTCCCCTCAACCAAGTCGTATCACTGTTTTTGGGCGTTTCTAAGCTGTGTTTGACTATGCACTCGGAACTTGCTACTTTCAACACAACGAACACCCACTCATTGACCTCGATCACATTGAATTCACCCCGGACACATATTGTCGTGAATCCTTCCTCATCGGGAGGCAAAACTGCACGGCGCCATGAGCGGATAGTGCAGGAGTTGAGAAAGCGTCTCAAGGGTGAGGTGACGGTGTTTACGACGGCAAAACCTTTGGATGCAACGGATTCTACCCGAACTGCGATCACGAATGGGGCGGAATTGATAGTCGTCATCGGGGGAGATGGCACAATTCACGAGGTCGTCAATGGATTCGTTGATGGCGGCAAATCCATCAATCCCTCGTGTCAACTTGGAATTGTCTCCAGCGGCACAGCGCAGGATACGGCCAGAGGATTTGGACTTCCTAGGAGCACGGCACTTCAAATCGAAGCAGTATGCAGTTCGGGGAAACATTTCGTGGACGTCGGCCGGGCTTCTTTCGTCGACAATCAAGGAAAAGTCAATGAGCAGCTGTTTCTAAACGAATGTTCGCAAGGGATTGCCGCTGTGGTTGTCCAGCGGTTCCAGGCTCATCACAAATGGATGGGCGGATTCTTGGGATTTGGCATTACAGCCGTAACAACCGCGGCCCGGCACCGCGAGCAGCTCATGACCGTCGAAATTGATGATAGACATGTCGTGACCGGCCTCCTCCTGGGTATTGTCGTAGCAAATGGAGCGTATGCAGGTGGCGGCATGCACTTTGCTCCCAAATCGAAAGTCGACGACGGGCTCTTTGATGTTGTGCTCATTCACAAACAGAATATTCCGTCCCGCCTCATCAATTTTCCCAGGATCTATGCTGGCACTCATGTCAATCTCTCCTGGATAAGCTATTTCCAGGGGCGCTCAGTCAAAGTGACATCGAACGAAGACGTCCCTATTGAAGCCGATGGCGAGTTCCTCGGTCACGTGCCGTGCACTATTAGTATGCTTCCCTCATCTCTTCCTCTGAAGTGTTAGTGGCTTTGCCACTCCCTGTCTGCTTCAATGCCACTGAACCAAAGCGATTATCGCAAGGGAATTGACCCTTTCACAGAGTCAGATCGCCCGCTAGTCCCATAGCTGATTGAAGAATATACAACAGCTGTTTTCCTTCAGCCAAACACCCTATGTATGGCTGAGGGAGCAACCCCTTATCAGACAATCTGTTCAGCAACTGCTGCCGCCTCAAGCCGTGAATATCTTCTGGCACCATATGTGCAAAATTATAGAAAACATGCTTGATCTCTAGAGATTCTGAACAAACGGCTTCCGCAAAAGTGACTCAATATCAGACTGAAAAGGCCGATTTTCTCAGTCTCAGAAAGAGAAAACCAAGAGGCAAAGGGACAGATAACAAAATCTCTCAACGAATTCAGAAGGTGTTGTGATGGGAAGATCTGCGCTGATAATGGTTCTGGGTTTCACGACGGCGTTGCTTATGATCGGTTCGAACATTTCCAAAGTCTCGAACGCAGCGATGGAGAATTACACGTACTACAACAACTCAGCAATGGCTCACACCATTGCAGGGGCTGGTATGAACATGGCCTCGCGGGCGCTTTTCGAAAATCCGCTCTGGCGCGATGGATTTTCTAACAAGAGCTTTGCGAACGGGACCTTCAGCGTCCAGGTGGTGGACCTTGGAGGCAACAAGGTGCAGATGACCTCGACAGGAACATTTTCCGGCACGACGAGCATTGTCTCCTGTGTACTTCAACCAAGCAGCTTTTCGAGATTCAACTACTACAGCAGCACAGACGCAAACGGGTACTGGGTCGGCGGTGATACCATCTGGGGACCATTCCATTGCAACAACTTTCTGAACGTGGCTTACACCAATGGTGGCAGCCCTGTGTTCATGCAGCGCGCGACGAGCCTGAACGGGATCAATAACTACAATAACGCCCACCCGGTTTTCAAAGGCGGGTATGACAAAGGTGTCAATGTCACGCTTCCGGTGAACCTCGCACCACTGCAGACAGCGGCACAGACAGGGGGCAAGTATTTCACAGGTGCCGGCGGCGATGTGTTCATACAGTTTAACAGTGATGGGACAGTGACGTGGAGGCAGGGGGGAGCGTCAGATTGGAGCGGTGGAGGTTGGTCGAATACTCCCATCACTTCATTTGCTCCGAACGGTGCTGTCTATGTGACTGGTGCAAACCTTCATGTGAAAGGCACAGTCCACGGACAGTTGACGGTTGGTGTTGGTGGCACGGCCGGAAGTACTACAGAGGGCAACATGTGGCTTGATAATGATATTGTCTACAAAGACGATCCTCGCCATGGATACTCCACTGACATGCTCGGCCTCGTTGCCGAGAACAAACTCTGGATCACCGACAATGCCGACAATCGTGGGCCTAACAACGACTTCATTTTGATGGCTTCTGTTTTTTCGAGGACGGATGGATTGTGGGCACAGAATTACGGATCCAGAGGAGTCGAAGGAAAGTTGACAACAGTTGGTGGACAAATTCAAAACGTCGGGGGGTACACGGGTGTGTTTTCAGGCAATTCGATCATTCACGGCTTCTTGCCGGGGGGCACATACTACGATGATCGGCTCATGAACGACGCGCCTCCAGTCTTTCCTACCACAGGTAATTTCGAGGTCCTTTCATGGTTTGAGTGAGCACCACATATCTTCTTCTTGATGGGGAGCCCCGGCTGAGCACACTCGGACTTGTAGAGTGTGGTAGTTCAGTCGGGGTTTCTTGTTTCGTTGTCGACTGGCATCAATCCGTCCCTTCTGGATTTCCATCCATGACTGGAACGCCTTTCCCCCCCATTCCTGTCAAAGCGGCAGCTCTCATTTGTCGGAATTACCACGTTGGTGATGGAAATTGTACAAAATACACGGGGCACCGCGGCTGTCCACAGTTGCGCATGTCGATGAGTCCTCTAAACCCTTATCCCACCAGCCTATCGGGGCATACGGCAGGGCCTTCTCCGGTTGCCTCGTGGCACCATTTGTGAGCGATGATTCCTGCGAACATCGTGAAGTTCTATGTGGGTGACGATTCTGCGAGGTAGTTCTCTGTGAATACCGGCCAAACAATTCTCACAATAGTTGCCGTTGTGTTTCTGGGTGCAAACGTTATTAGCGTGAACCGGACCTTCATGCAACATGGCGTCATTCTCCAACAAACGGAGATTGGACTTTTCGGGACCTCCCTGGCGACATCGCTCATTGAAGAGGCACAGGGGAAGGCATTCGACAAAAACTCTTTGCAGGACCTTCTGCAAAGCGCGACGGACTGCACACCTGTGGATTCGCTCGGCCCAGAACCGGGTGAGAAACGTGACGACTGGAATGACTTCGACGACTACAACAATCTCAGAGATACGGTCAGGATCAAAGACGTTGACACGTTCTGTCGATGGGCAACCGTTTCCTACGTTGACTCGACGATGCCGAATGTCGCTACAAGTTACCGGACGTTCAGCAAAACGCTCACGGTGTATGTCAGAGGACTCGCTTCTCAAGACACCATTCGGATGTCTTACCTCTTCAGCTATTGGTCATTCAGGTGATCTGTGGGCACGAGTACGATCTTCGATATTATCACTTCGACGCTGATTGGCGCGTTGCTGTTTCTCATGGCGCTGCGCCTCAATGCGCAGGCAATCGAGACGAACGCCATCTATCAGGACAATCTAAACCTTCAGGAAGGGCTGGTTGCGTTGGTGGACATCGTTGAGTATGACTTTCGGAAGATCGGATACTGTAAGGATTTTGCGAAGATCAGTCCCCCCAACACCGCCATTTTCAGCGCCGATTCGAACAGTATCAAGTTTCTTACCGACATTCCTTCCGATCTGAATGACATAGGGGACGGTGTCGTCGACACGATCTACTACTGTCTCGGGACAGTAGCTGCCAACCCCAATAATCCTCGGGAGCGCCTCTTATATCGCGTTGTGAACGGGCAGGCGGCAAATGGGTGGAGCCTGGGGGTTACACGGTTTACCCTCCGATATTTTGACGCTTTGGGAGACACCCTCCCATTTCCAGTCTCTGATCCGAAACTGATCTATACGCTCGAGGTCAATCTCTCTCTGGAAAGTCCGGCACCACTGACAGCGATACAGTATCACGACTCCATCGCTGCTCAGGAAGATTTCAAGGTGTACTGGAAGCAAATCCGTCTCGCATCTCGCAATCTGAGAAATCGGTAAAGGGAGGAGAGTACGTCATGGGACGGTCCGCACTTATCATGGTCATGGGCTTTGGCACAGCGCTTCTGATGATTGGTTCGAACATCGCGAAGGTGTCAAACGAGGCGATGGCCAATTTCACTTACTTCTATGAGGCTTCCACAGCTCGCTCCATCGCTGGGTCGGGAATGAATCTCGCTGCCCGGGCGCTGTTTGAGAATTCGGCATGGCGCTCCGGATTCCTCAACAAGGAATTCGGCGGCGGTTTATTCACGTGCACGGTGCGGGACACGACAAACAACAGAGTGCGTGTTACTTCTGTCGGAACGTTTCACAATATGACGCGGGTCATATCGTGCCTCCTGCAGCCGAGCAGTTTTTCGAGATTTGGCTACTACAGCGTCGTTGAGGGAACTATCTGGTGGATTACGGGAGACACCGTGTGGGGTCCAATGCACACTCAGGACAATCTTCGGGTTGCAGGCGCACCTGTGTTCATGCAACGAAGCACTTCGCTGAAATCGATTATCTATAACACAGGTCCCAGCGTGGACAAGCCCGTGTTCAAGGGAGGGTACGACAGCGGGGTGAGCATCAAGCTCCCTTCCAATCTCGTTCCGCTGCTGACTGCCGCAACAAGTGGAAAGAAGTTCACGGGTCCGGATTCCGTCTATCTTCAATTCGAGTCGAACGGCAAATTGAAGTGGAAACAGGGAGTCGGGAGCGCGTGGACTGAAGAGAACGTCGCATCGTTCACGCCCAATGGCGTCATCTATGCCGACGGGGTGAACGTACATGTCAGCGGCGTGCTGGATGGTAGAGTGACCATCTGTGCCGCGGGGCTGACCGGAAAGGGCAAACAGGGAAACATCTATATCGATGGCGGCATCACCTACGCGCACAATCCATTGACAGGGCCTTCCGACGACGTACTCGGATTGGTGGCGGAGAATAGCATCCTGATTGCCGACAATACCGCAAATGCAGGCAAGAGCATCGATATCCAGGCCTCTGTATTTTGCCGCACGGGCGGCTTCACCGCTGAGAACTATGCAACTCGTGGCATCGAAGGTACCATCAAAATCCTTGGAGGAATCCAGCACAATGCGCGGGCGCCTGTTGGAACATTCACTGGCAGCCCACCGCACATCGTCAGTGGCTATCTCAAGAACTATCTCTACGATCAGCGGCTCATGACTGATGCCCCGCCGTTCTTCCCAACGACAGGTCAATACGAAATTGTGTCCTGGTTTGAGTAGCCAACGAGATTGTTGTAGCTTTTGGGAAAAATCCAGACTGTGCCGACGATGTCAGTGAGAGCAGAGGGCAGTTTCTCTCGGCAGCCTCGAGTTTTTGTGCTTCCAGCGTGCAGATTCAGCCAACTGGCACGATTCCCAGAAAAAACAAGACCCTATGGGTTCTCCCGCAGCCCCAAAAAACTGTCTGCTTTCGCACTTCTATCGAAGATTCACAGGAATTCCCGCCCTGTCTACCTCAGAGAACTCATCCCCCAGCCGTATGACAGGGGTTGTATTCTGAGAGCCCTTCTCTTATCTTACGGACAGAGATACAACTGCTTCCGCCCACCTAACCGGACGATCTGGATCTATGACAAGAGTACTCGTTATCGATGACGAACCCGCAATTCGCGAGGTGATCGCTATAACACTTAAGAAGTTCGGCTATCAGGTCTCAGGCGCAGAGAATGGAGCCGAGGGACTTGAACTCGCACGCAAACTGCTTCCCGATCTGATCCTGTGTGACGTGCGAATGGAAGTTGTTGATGGATATGAGGTGCTCGCAGCTGTTCGCAACAATCCATCCACCGCCTCGATTCCGTTCATCCTTGTCACAGCGCAGGCGGGCGCAACGGGAATGCGCCAGGGAATGGAGCTTGGTGCCGACGACTATCTGCTCAAGCCGTTTTCACAGAACGAACTCATTTCCGCTGTCCAAACCCGGTTGCAGAAGCATCAGACGATGCTCCAACATGCAGAGTCAAAGCTCGAGTTGTTGCGTCAACATCTCAGCACTGCACTGCCACATGAGCTCCGAACCCCACTGAACGGTATCCTTGGATACGCAGATATCCTGCGCAAGCAATCCGTGGATCTCGAACCGAACGAAGTTGCACAGATGGCAGAGCGCATCTACAGAAACGGCAAACGTCTCGACCGTCTCATCGAGAACTTCTTGATCTACGCTCAGATCGAAATCGTTAAGATGGACTATCAGAAGATTGAACAGCTCCGGAAGAACAGAACGATGGGTGTTGACAAGATCATCGATATCATGTCGCGTCATCGCGCCTACGAGGCTGAAAGGACAACAGACCTCCTTTTGAACTTGACTCCTGGAAACGTTGCCATGTCCTCTGACTATTTCGCCAAAGTGTTTGGGGAGTTGTTCGATAACGCGATTCGGTATTCTAAGAAGGGATCAGCGGTCAAGGTCGCCTCTGAATGGGTCGATGATGAGTTGATCCTCAAAATCACGGACGATGGACGCGGGCTTACCTCAGAACAACTCCTGAACATCGGCGCCTACATGCAGTTCGAGCGGAAAGTCTACGAGCAGCAAGGCTCCGGACTCGGCCTCACCGTGGCACGGAGACTTGTGGAAATCCACGGCGGACTTTTTTCACTTGAGAGCGAGTATGGCAAAGGCACGACGGTCACCGTGACGCTCCCATCCGTTCCTGATTGAACACGCCAACGATTGTCCCGATGGACAAACAACGACAATTCGAAAACGAGGTCCAGCTTTTCGGTCAGGCACTCGAGATGTCAGCTGACCTCACGTGTATCACGAATGCCGAAGGCATTATTATTTTTGTCAACAAAACATTTCTCGAGAAGTCCGGGTACGATGCTCAGGAGGTGCTGGGAAAGCGGATGCAATCGCTCAACCTCTTCGTCCTTCAGGAAGGAGAGAAATTCATTGCCTCTGAAGAGACACAGAGCTTGGGTTGGCGGGGAGAAACATCAGCCAGAAAAAAAGACGGATCAGAATTCAGAGTTCATCTGGCGATGACTCCCGTATCAGATGGCAATGGGAAGATCCTCGGGCTCATTTGTCTTGCGCGAAGTGCGATGCGGCATCAGGATGCCCTCAGAGAAATCCGTTCGCTGGCAACCGATCTTGAGCAGCGCGTCCTCGTCAGAACGGCCGAGGTCGTCACCCAGAAAGACGAGTTGTCGCGCATCAATAAGCACCTCGGAGAATTGATTCGACAGCTGGATGATGCAAAGCAGAAGGCTGAACAGGCGAACAAGGCGAAGAGTCAGTTTCTCACTCATGTAAGCCACGAAATGCGTACCCCTCTCAATTCCGTCATCGGATTTGCCAATCTGCTTTCAAAGAACAAAGAAGCGAAGCTGAGCGATCATGATCTTTTTTATCTCAACAGGATCATCGGCAACGCTACTCATTTGCTGAATGTCATAGGGCAAATGTTGGACCTTTCGATGATCGAATCCGGCAAACTCGCTTTGACCATCTCGGAGGTCTCGCTTGCCGAATTGATCCGGGAGACGATAGCGGACCTCCGCGGGCACGCCCGTGCGGCATCTGTATCGATGAGCGCCGATATTCCCAAAGGTACTCAATCTATCGAAACTGACAGGCAGAAGCTCAAGCAGGTGTTGATCAACCTTCTGGCAAACGCCTTGAAGTTCACCGAGCGGGGCGGCATCACAGTGCGGGTGCTCGTCAATCTTTTGCGACAGCCGATATGGATAGAAGTGAGTGACACCGGAGTGGGAATTCCGAACGAGCGGTTTGATGCTATTTATGAAGCCTTCGAGCGCGTCCAAC
>JBGPAN010000161.1:0-8201 GCA_041480785.1 Bacteroidota bacterium
GAATTCCTGGGTGTTCTCAAGAACGTTCTGAGTGATGACGACGTTGTAAAGAAAACAGGGTATCTTTTTGTCCTTGCTGCCACGGAGGAGGGGTGGTCAAACTTTTTGCGCAAGAACCACCCCATCGGCCGGTATTTCGTTCCCATTCTGAAAGTGGGTCCACTCGTCAAGCAAGACTCAACAAAGATTATTGAAGCAACACTCAAGGGTACGGGTGTCACATTCACACAGGAGGTTCAGGAAGCCGTCTATGAATACGCCGAAGGGCACCCGTTCCAGATGCAGATACTGTGTTCCTACTTGTATGAGACCCAAATGAAGGGTAACGTTGGGAGCGATCAACTTGACAGTGCGCTCTCTCAAACGCTCGACGAACTTAGCCCAGTCATCCTTGACCCTCTTTACTCCTCAGCAAGTGAACATGAAAGAATCATCCTTCAATCCCTTTCTGCGTCGTTCAAAACATATGGGTTAGATGACATCCTTCGCGCACTGAGGCCGGCGAAAGCACGCATCAGTAAAGGGCCTCTCTCTACTATGCTTTCTCGCTTGGCGCAGAAAGGTGTTTTGATCAAGATGGAACGCGGTAAATACCGGATCGTGAATAGGTTGTTCAATGAATTTATCACAAGGCAATGAGTCTACAAAGTCTACAGACGGCCAGACTTCTTGTATATTCTGTATACAATATCTTGGAGTCGGCGATTCGTAAGTGGTGTCAGGACTTTTTTATCCGCCATGTTTTGTGGCGGACGTCCTGACACGATCCTGCGGCCTTCTTGCTGCCATGAGGAAATTCTCCGAAGGAGATCTTCGCGCCTGACAGCAAATACGGAAATGATCGTTGGAATATGCACAGTCTGCAAAATCGAACCAGATCTGCAGACTTTGCAGACTACAATGCGAACGAGGAAACATCAGCCCGAAAAGGGACCCTTGTCAATGTTATCTCTTGAGGGGGAACCGTTGGTCCCGTTTCATCACTTTATCCATCAAAAAATCGTCTGAACTCTCATGAAGAAAAGCAATTCATCGATCGGCACCCTCAAACCTGCTTCGCGTCACGCCGCTCTCCCGCCAGAAAAACTTCGGTGGCGCTGCAATCCCAAGTCGATCGGAGTCAGGACAAGCGCTGAGATCAAGCCCAGCAGGGAAATCATCGGCCAGGAAAGAGCCTTGAAGGCGCTGCGTGTGGGATTGGCGATGAATCACTTCGGCTACAACATTTTTGTCACGGGACTTTCCGGAACCGGGCGAACGACCACGATCAAACGTCTTCTGCATGTGTTTGAAAGCAAGCGTGGGGAGCTTCGCGATGACTGCTATGTTTTCAATTTCAAGCACCCGGACCTCCCCATTGCGATTTCTCTTCCGGCCGGTCAGGGCAGGGGATTGAAAGAAGACATGGCGAGTTTCATCCGCGATCTTGGGCGGGATTTGCCCGCCCTCTATGAGAGTCAACGCTTCCAGCATGCGCGAAAAGCCGTCCTCTCCCACTTTCAGGAGCGACAAAAGAGTGTTCTGCTCGATTTCGAAAAGAAGGTGAAAGCACGGGGTTTTGAGCTGGTCCAGGTGCAGATGGGCAATCTGATGCGTCCCGACATCGCCCCCCTTGTGGGCGAGAAAGCCACCAATCTCGACGAAATCGAGGGCATGGTACAAGAAGGTGAGTTCTCGAAGGAACAATATGAAACGTTGAAGTCGGCACAGGCATTACTCGAGAAACAGATGGCTGTCGTGTTTCGTGAATTACGCAACATCGAAAAGAAGGCCCAGCAGTCAGTGACAGAGCTTGAAGAGCGACTCGTGATGCCGATGGTTGATGAGTACATCGAAATCCTCAAGACGACGTACGAATGCGAACGGGTGCGGTCATATCTGGAAGAAGTGCGTTCGAACATTAAACAAAACCTCAGTCGTTTCCAGAAGACCCAGCAGACACCCTCCCCTCCCAATGGAGTACAGGAAGAGGAGGAAGAAGAAGACGATTTCCTCGAGTATCAGGTAAACCTGCTCGTGGACAATTCAGACGCGGAGCACATACCAATCGTCATTGAAACGAACCCGAAATACAAAAACATTTTTGGAACAGTCGAGCGCGTCATGGAACGGGGAGGTGTGTGGAAGACCGATTTCACACAGATCAAGCCTGGCTCGCTGCTGCAGGCGAACGGAGGCTACCT
The DNA here is from genome assembly GCA_041480785.1 of Bacteroidota bacterium. Classification (GTDB taxonomy): domain Bacteria; phylum Bacteroidota; class Ignavibacteria; order UBA10030; family UBA10030; genus UBA9647. The sequence continues at coordinate 2,184 of JBGPAN010000161.1, forward strand.
TGTTCTCAATGCCCTGGACGTTCTCCTCGAACCAGGCGTCTGGCAGGATTTGAAGCGGTCGCTCAGGACGGGCAAAGCCGAGATCCATCCCAACGAGCCGGTGTATGGATTTGCACCGACCGGCATGAAACCAGAGGCGATTGATCTCAACATCAAGGTGATCATGATCGGTGACTCTGAGATCTATCAACTGCTCTACCTGCGTGACGACGATTTCAAGAAGATCTTCAAGATCCGGGCTGACTTCGATTATGAGATGGATCGTGACAATAGTGCAGTGAGCCAGTATCTCGGATTTGTCAAGATGGTAACCGAGGACGAGAAACTCAGGCACTTCGATCGCGAGGCTCTCGCAAGCCTGGTGGAGTTTGGTGTCCGTCTCTCCGGCAGTCAGAAGAAGCTTTCTACCCGCTTCAATGTTCTGGCCGATGTGATCAGGGAGGCGAACTACTGGGCAGATCAAGACGTTTCGCCGATTGTCAAGGCGAAGCACGTTCTCAAAGCCATCGAGGAGAGAATCTATCGGGTGAAACTCCTAGAAGACAAAGTGCAGGAGATGATCACGGACGGCGTCATTATAATTGATACAGAGGGAGCAGTCGTTGGGCAGGTCAATGGTCTGTCCGTGTACGATACAGGTGAGCATGCCTTCGGAAAACCGGCGAGGATTACGGCGAAGACCTCGCTCGGCCGAGCCGGTGTGATCAACATCGAACGAGAGTCGGAGATGAGCGGTCCAACACACAACAAGGGGTTCGCGATTCTCAGCGGATACCTTCGGAGCAAGTTCGCCCAGGACAAGCCACTGATCATGAGTGCGAGTGTCACCTTCGAGCAATCGTACAGTGGCGTCGACGGGGACAGCGCATCATCCACGGAGATTTACGCGATTCTCTCGAGTCTTGCCGACGTCCCACTTCGTCAGGATATTGCCGTAACAGGATCTGTGAATCAGAAGGGCGAGGTCCAGCCGATCGGGGGTGTGAACCTGAAGATTGAAGGGTTCTTTGATGTTTGCAAGGAAAGGGGACTGACCGGCGAGCAAGGTGTGATGGTTCCCAAAACCAATGTGCCTGATCTTATGCTGCGCGAGGACGTTCTGGAGGCTGTCCGTAAGAACTTGTTCCATGTCTATGCCGTGAGTTCAATCGATGAAGGAGTCGAAATCCTCACAGGTTGGAAGGCCGGCAATAAGCGTCCGAACGGGTCGTTCGAATCCCGGACGATCTACCATCTGGTCGACTCAAAACTCCGCTTCTACGCGGAGCAATGGAAGAAGTTCGAAGCCGGTGACGAATAGGTATTCATGATGGAGGAGAATGAAGATGCCTAAAATGCTATCAATCATGATAATGATCCTTCTGACGACATCTGTCATGCTAGCCCAGAATCCAGGCGGAACTGATCAAGGCTCCAGGCCGAGAGGCCTTCAGATTCGGGGTGACAGGGAGTTCGGCTCGACAGTCGCATACGGGAGTTTTTCTCTCGGCGACGAAGAGCGTTTCGGGCCGGTCATCACGCTCCAATACACGCCGAGTCGGCACACCTTCCCTGCGGTCGAATTCTTTGTAGGGGCTTTGATTCAGACTGGAACATCGGGAGAAGTTGACACCCGAAACCTCATCCCAGTTCAATCATACTTCGCGCCGTTCTACTCGCCGTTCTCGGGCTATCGAAACGACAATTACTACCGCTCGCCCAACTTTAGTATCGGACTTGCCTTCCTCGGCTCGGATGTGACATTCTTCTTGCTGGAAGGTCAGGTCCGGCCGTACGTTAGCTTTGGCGGGTCCCTCGCTTTTTGGTCCTCGTCGAATCGATTCAGTGGCACGATCGCTCCAGACGCAAAAGCCGGTCTGGACGTTCGTGTCAATTCTTCGTTTTCCGGTTTCGTTGAAGTCCGCCGGATGTTCGCTGTTCCCAACCTCTTTGGCTGGGGCACGCCGAAATTCGACGGTCTCACCTCTGCAGCGATCGGTGTGTCGTTCACGCCGCGGTTGCGTTAATTACCGAAACCCATAGTTCTCTCTGGACATGCTCCCGGCCGTTTCTCGCGGTCGGGGCATGCTACGATGTGCTTCGTCTCCTTCGATCCTGAGATCTAGCCCTTGTAGGATTTGTATCGGTTGTAGAGTGGAAGGGTTTTTTTCCAGAAGCCCGTTCGGGTGGTCCATGGAAAAACCTGTGTCCGTCGGATCTCCAGAAAGTCTTGGTAGAACGCGAGAGGACCGGAGTCTGCCGCTACAGCAAATTTGTAATCGGCTTCTTCGACAAGACTCCTGATCGCAGGTTCCACGGCACCATACGGATAGGCAAACGACAAGACTTCTGCCCCGAGGATTTGTTGAAGGGAGTCCTTGGATTCACTGAGTTCCCGACGGATGACTTCAACCGAAGTCTGTGTGAGTCTTGGATGTGTGACGGTGTGGGATCCTATCTCAAAGCCGGATCGATTCAGTTCCTGCATTTGCCCCGACGTGAGGAGTGTTGCTGTGGGCTCGCCGGAATCCCAGAAGTTCGTCCGCCGCTTCTTATCAGTTACTGCGAAGATCACCGCGCTGCAGTCAAAGTTCCGGAGCAACGGAAGAGCAATGGTGTAGTTATCTTCGTAGCCGTCGTCAAAGGTGAGGATGATGGGACGGCGCGGCAATCGACCTTGGCATTGCAGAAATCGATCATAGTCGCGAAACGTGATCGTCTCAAATCCTCTCGTTCGCAGGGAGTGAAGCTGAGCGCTGAATTGGTCGGCTGTGACCCAAATTCCGTGCGAAGGTGTTGGCGCCTGTTTGTCTGTTATCCGGTGATACATCAGAACCGGAATCGACTGTGGTGAATGAACTCGTGCGAAGGCGCGTTCGTATACCTTGTGCAAGTTCCGCGCAACATTGTATGCATCGTATCGCTTCTCTGCCAATTGTGCCAGGCTGGCAAGCTCCTTTGCTGATGGAGGATCATCCAAAATCGAGAGAATATCTGCCGCAACTCGATCGGCCTCCGGAGTCATGAGGGTACCTGTGTCGCCGAAGTTTGTCGTGGTCGCCTTCTCGAAGGTCTCAGCCGTGACCCTCCCTTCGTAATTCGATTCCCCGAAAGCGATCACTGGTCTTTGGAGGGCCATCGATTCCGGCACGACCCTGCCCGAGCCAATGATGAGGGCTGCCTCCGCGAGGTGATGAGGTATATCTTGCTGAAAGCCCTTGAGCAGGGCGATGGGCTGCTTGAACTGGGCATTGACCGTAGTGACCAGATCAGGAATATCGGGGGGAACAATCATGCCGCCAAAAGCCTCAAATCGGACCTGTTTGCCGCGCAAGACGATGGGAAGCACCTTGTTGAGGAGGAAACGAACGAGGTCCCCCTTGGGCCCTGTGAGACGCCCGACAAACATAATAAGATTCTGTGCCTTTTTTTTGCCGGACTGTTTCGCGGCCTTCCACGGTGCGAACGGAATGCAGTTTGGCAAGACGCTGACGTGCTCGGCCCTGAGACCGAGATCGTGGACCAGATGCTCTTTTAATGCCGGAGATACGGCGACAACGTCTTTGCCATAGACGTTGAAAGCTTTGCTGGATGCATGGATGTGTTGTCGTCCATGGACCGTCGAGACCAATGGAATGTGAGTCAACCGACTGGCAATCAGCGAGACCCAACTCGCTGCTCGGGAATGAGCGTGGATGATGTCGATCGATTGTTCGCGGACAAGACGGACGATGGCAGCAATATTTTTCAGCCGCTGAGGATAGGATCGCTTCCCGATGGACATCGGAATGTAACGCGCGTTGACGGGAAGCGTAAAGGTGTCCGATACAACAATCGCTGAATGACCCGCACGCACCTGCTCATCGATAAGGGCGGCAGCATACGCTTCAGCTCCAGTAACTTCAAACTGCGAAAGGATGTGAAGAATCTTCATAAAGGAATTGGGGTGCCGAGCAAAGTTAGGAACAAACGGCGGGAATTACAAGGAATGAACGGACAGACGAGGTGAGTGCTCGCCTTGGTCCATAACACAAAAGGCGAGGATTGCCTCCTCGCCTTTTGCGGATAGAGCCACACAGCATTGACAACGTGTAGACAGAAGCGTTGCTTCATCTTGTCGGGGTCCGGCGGATGTTTCCCTTGCGTTGTGGAATTTGTCTCGGTCCCCTTCCTGGCGCCGGTTATGTTCACTCCCTGCTTCGTATCCAGCTTCAGATCCCTCTTCGGCGCCATGGCATCGGAGGCACTCAGATGTTCCGTACTCCTAGAGGAACAGATGAATCCTACATTGTCACCCCGAAGGATGTCTCGGGGCAAGCAGATGCATTTCAGCGTGACCTGGTTGGCCGCGACAATCTTCGTCCGCGTCTTTAGAACCTACATTCAAGCAACGGAGAATCTGCCGGCTTTCGAAGTATTCGGAATCAGGGACACTCTCTTTCCTGGTCTACCCTCCGAACATCGTTGCCAGGGCAAAGACAGAGATCAACACCCAGACAAACCAGAGCGCGAACGCGGCTCCGATTCCGGCACCGATCGATTTTCCTGAAAACTTGCTGAGACCAATTCCCACCACGATCATCTGCCAGATGGAAAAGATGTTCAGAGAAGTCAGAAGACGATGGAGTGAGTTCTTCGGACTGTAGTTGCTCATCACTGCCAGTGCAGCGCTTGGTGAAGCGTACATGGAATTGAATGCCATCAAGAGAAGTGCCGTGACGATCAGTCCCAACATCCCAATCCACATGGACGAGCCCCAGAGCTCAAGGTACTTGCCGTAACCGGCATCTGCTTTCAGCGCAAGTTTTCCGATGAGCCAGAGGAACAGCGCACCGACGAACAAGGTGATGGAGATCATGATGACTGCGCCGACGATGCCAAAGGCGATCATCATGCCGGTCCCCTTTTCCATTCCGTCCAGCATCTGATCAGCCCGCTCCTGGGGGATCTTCCCCGCCTGTACTTGTTCCTGCAGGCGTTCCCGCTGCATCTCTATCATCTGACTTTTGATTGACTCGTTCGTGAACATCATCCAGGTATAGCCGATCGTCAAAACAAACGTCAAAAGCAAAGGAATAACCCAGACGCTTGCACGTGACGGCGAAGTGCGAATCCCTTCGAATGCCTCAGCTGGAGAGGCAAACACATTCACAATGATGTCGCTCAGAGAAATGGTTGGTGCGGCTGGTGCTTGTTCTTCCATGAGATCCTCCTGGTTAGTGGGGTGGGCACACAAAGGTAAATGACAATAGTCTATTTTCCAACTATTAATTGGGCTTCGATAGTCGAACGTTGACATTCCATGCAGAAAAAGATATATTGCCCGTCAGCAAGCGACGTCTCCGGAAGTTGAGCCTGCTTGCATGGTTGCACCGGAGTATGCCTGCCAGAAGGGACAAGCCACAAAAGACCATTCTTCCTAATAAAGACAGATGCCATGGCTGACATTGAGGAACAACGACGAAAAGTAGAAGAGCTCAAGCGGAAAATCCTCGAGCAGAAGAAGAAAGCATCCGAGCCCGAGCAGTCTGACGACGAACGAACGCGTCTCGATGCAGAGGCAAAGAAAAAGTCAGAGGAGGAACAGGCGCGCCTTGATGCCGACGTCGAAGCGAAGAAAAAAGCCGAAGAGGAAGCAAAACGGGCTGAGGAACAAGCAAAGCGCCGCGCCGAGGAAGAGTCGAAACGGCAGGAACAAGAAGCGAAGCGACTCGCAGAAGAGGCAAAGCGTCACGCGGAAGAGACCAGGCGCCGTGCCGAAGAAGAGGCAAAGCGGCAGGCGGAGGAGTCGAAACGCCGCGCTGAGGAGGAGGCTCGCAGGAAGGTTGAAGAGGAGGCCATGAAGAAGGCCGAGCTGGAAGCGAAGAAGAAAGCCGAAGATGCGGCGCGCGTTCGGGAAGAGAACGAACGAAACAAAGCGCTTGATGAAGCTCAACGACAAGCAGAGCTCCTCACGAAAAAGAAGGCGGAAGAAGAAGCCCGACGTCAGGCGGAAGAAGCCGAACGTCGCAAGCGTGAAGAAGAAGAGAAGAAACGCCA
>JBGPAN010000162.1:0-8148 GCA_041480785.1 Bacteroidota bacterium
CCCGACAGTTTGCGCCGACGGAGTACCGGACTTGCCCGTTGAAGAGCCGGGAACCGCAGTCTCTCCGGGAACGAACAACTGAAGTTTCGAGAATGATCCTGCGTTCACCGTAATCGAAGGGCTGGTGGCTGAGGTCTTCGAACCGTCGCTCACATCGCTCGCAGTGACTGTCGATGTGCCGGCTGTCTTGAGCGTGACAGCAAACGTTTGTGTACCCGCGGAGAGGAGCGCATTCGAAGGAAGAACAGCATACGTGTCGCTCGATGAAATGCTGACGACATCAGTAACAGTGTTCACGAGATTCCAGTTTGCATCGACGGCATTGACCGTAACATTGAATGACGTCCCTGCAGTCTGCGCACTCGGCGTCCCTGTCTTTCCGCTCGCTGTCCCGGGCGCAGCGCTCTCACCCGGCACAAGACTCTGCAACTTCGTGAAAGCACCTGCATTGACTGTGAGACTGGAACTCGCGGGACCTGAGATCGACCCGTCATTGGCCGTGATCTGAGCGGTTTCAGCCTTCTTCAATGTCGTCGCCAATGTCGTTGTCGACTGTCCGCTTGTGAAACTTACCGCAGTTGTATACGTCGGAGTTCCCCCCGGCCCTGAGTAGCTGATTGTCTTGGCACCGCTGTAGGAAGTGATGATGTTGAAAAACTGATCCGTGGCGGTGAGTTGGGAGATATCGAACGCGCTCCCCGCCGTTTGCGCAGTTGGCGTTCCACTGTTCCCCGAACCCGAAGTGAACGTCTGACCAGGCAGCGTAACGACGAGCTTTGAGGCTGCCCCAACAACCTCTGTCAACGTTCCAAAGTTCGTCGACCCGTTCGTCACGCCTGCCATCACCGACGTCCCCGTCTTAGTGATGTCTCCGCTCGCAAGCGGAGTCCCGGCTGTCGGTCGAACGCGGATGTTCTGCCACGTCAACGAGTTGGTTACGCCGGTATTGCTGGCACTCGTGATCGTGAACGTAATCTGCGTCGTCGTTACCGACGTCACTGCGACCGACGTGCCACTCGCAACTCCATTGATGTTCGTGCTATTCGCGCCTGAGCCACCAACCCGCGTGATCAACACCGTTGGTGCCGTTCCGCCACTGTCGAAAATGAATCCACTAGGGACGTTGAGAATAATCGTCCCGGTTCCTGCATTGCCCGACGCGGACTCCGTGTATATCGGACCCGTCAATGCGACATAGGTGCCACCAGTGTTGTCTGCCGAGATGCTGCTTCCTCCCGTCGCTGTCGTGACCGTTCCCGAGCCAGCCGGGTTCACTGTAACTGACGAACTCGTGTTCGGACTCTTCGCCGGTTGCGTGACATCCGAGACCGTCACTGTCTGCGAACCCGCGATGTTTAGTGTGACACTGAAGTTCTGGGTGCTCGCAACCAATGCTCCATCAGCTGGTAGCGTCGCTGCTCCGTCAGTCGATGTGAAGTGTACCACATCCGTTATTCCGCTCGCGAGATTCCAGTCCGCGTCAACGGCATTGACCGTGGCACTGAATGACGTCCCCGCAACTTGGACGCTCGGCATCCCTGTCTTCCCGCTCGGAGTCCCAGGCGCGGCAGTCTCACCTGGCAACAAAATCTGCAGCTTCGTAAACGATCCCGCGTTGATCGTCACGCTGCCCGAATTGCCGGTACCACCTGTGGCTGCTGTCGCCGTAAACGTCCCGCTGTTGGCGTTACCGGTGTACTTCATCGCCAGTGTCGTCAGGCTAGCCACACCCGAACTGAAATCCCCTGCAGCCGTTAACTTGTTTCCGCCGGACAGACCCGAGACCGTTCCCGTCAGCGGCGAGTTGGCCGAGATCGTCACATTATTCGCGGAAGCATCGAACGCGGTAACCGTGGCGTTGAGGATATCCAGGGCCGTCAGAGAGTTCGTGCCAGTGAACGCACTGCCGTCGGTCTGGGGACTATTCAAAGCGAATGTGAAGTGATCAAGCTGCTGTTCACCGACGGCAAAATCACCAAAGGAGGTCAAACCTGTTGCCTGAGTACTCGTTGCCGTTTTTGTTCCAATGGTCGTTGTTGCCCAACTCGATGCGCTGTATTCTCGAACGACGAAGTTGCTGGTGTTCGCACCGCCGAGAACATCGGCGGAGACAAAAGTGAACGTCGCCGAATAGGTGGTGAACGTAGTGCTGGTATTCGTGAGTGTCCAGTAACGATTGACATCTTTTGATGAATTGATTCCCGAGGTCGCAATGTTGGGATGCTGACCTGCGGTTGAACTGACCTTTAGATTCCCGGCGCCGGTTACGCTCGCGAACAACACCGTCACGGGCGTGTAGTTGGTCGCGTCGCCAACATCGAACGTTTTTGAAACATTCGCGCCAGTCGCAACAGGCAATTGCAAATTGCCAAAAACGTGACCGCTGGTGCGTGCGACTGTGTTGGCAGCTACTGTATTCGATGATCCGGTGGTCAAAACTCCGCTGGTCAGAGTCAAGCCGTTGGAAATGGTCACCGAACCGCCCAGGCTGACACCATTGGAATTGTTGATGATGACACCACCCGTGCCGCTGAAGGTTGCCGGAAACTCCGGGCCCGTCGTTTGAGAAGCGGAACCTTTGTATTGCAGTGTAGCAGCTGCGCCGTAGGTTGGGGCGGCAGAGGCGGTAGCAGTTCCTTCCCTCGAAAGAATGCCGTTGACGGTTACACCGGTTGTTGTCTTGGCTCCTGAGCCCGACAAAGTAAGGTTTGTGTAAGTTGCGGGATGGACGGTTTGAGCAGCGCCGTTGTAGTTTACTGTTGCGGTTGTTCCGTTGAGGGCGATAGTGTTTGTTCCCGTGCCAGAGAGGCTGAATGGAGTTGCCCCCGTGATGACAAGAGTGCCGGTTTGAGCACCCGTCGCAAGAGTCAGAGTTGAACTGTTCGAAGCAGCTTGATTGTTCGTTGTGACGCCACTAACCGTGACTGTCCCGCTCTGGAGATCGAATTCGGCGTTGTTGTTTTTCACTCCACTATTGAAACTTGCAAGCGCCAAATTGCCAGTACAGCTGAGGCTAGTGATAATTGAAGTAATGATACACGGCGTAGCATTACTTGCTCCAGGTGCGGTCAGGCTGCCATACGTGATCGATCCGCAAGTTAACGTACCTGCCCCGGTGATGTTGAGGGCCGGGGTGGTTTTGTCGTTACTATTGAGTGTGACAGCATTCGTAACAGACAAGGTAACTGCGGTATTCACCGAGATCGTGCCCGTTTCAGTTGTATTGGCTCCGCTGCCGTTGAAGCTCAAAGATTTACAGGCAGCGTCGGTGGTGACTGTAACAGTGGCACCTTTTGCAATGACAACATCGTTGACAGAGGTAGGAACTACGCCGCCCACCCAAGTTCCAACGACATTCCAATTTCCACCGGTCGTAGTGCTTGTGATCGTCTGGGCATGGGCCGCAGACGCCGTCATCAGCACGCCGGCGAGCAAAAGAATATGCAATATGTGTTTACTACCAGACTTCATTGTTTAGTGGCGAATACTTTCCCTTGTTGTACACAAGCAGGTCGTCTCATCGCGCCCTGGACGGCTCACCTCAATTCAATGTCCCGTCGAGTTGACAGCTGCGATCACAGTGCCTCCAAGGCGCCCTTGCACATCCGCGATCGTAGCCAGCAACTCGTTTTTCATTGACGCTTTATCAATAAATCCGTCTGCGGCATGACGCCAAGCCATTCTTCTGTAAGCTTCGCCTCCATGCATCGACAGGACAACAACCTTTGTCTCCGGAGCGCGGAGCTTGATCTCACGCGTCACCTCGAATCCATCGCTCTCTCGGATGTCTAGATCCATCAGCACAAGATCAGGATGCAGATGTTCTGTTTGTGCAATGGCCTCTTCTCCGTTGACCGCCTCGCCTACGATCTCTACGGAACTCTGCTCGTTGAGGAAACTGGCGACGCTTTGTCGAAACCTGTCATGGTCATCGACCAAGAGTACTTTCACTCTGTTCATTGTGCATTCTCCTGCAAGACTTGATCTGTAGCGTAACAATTCGCGTGACTTCGATCTTCCTGTTCATGTGTGCCCACAACCGACGCGGCCATGCTCATGAGAGACAAAACGCTGTGGTCAATAACCGCCTGCAACGAAGATTTCAACGACGATTTGAGAATATATCCATCGGCTCGAGCACGCCGTGCTTCAGCATGATAGAAGGGATTGTCGTGCATCGTTGCAATGACGACCTTTTTCAACGGCCAGTGCGCTTTGATGATGCGCGTTGCATCCAGGCCGTTGCATCTGGGCATTGAGATATCCATCAGCACAATGTCCGGATCCAACTTTTCCGTCTTCTCAATTGCATCGATCCCATCGGCTGCCTCTCCTACCACGATGACATTGGGCAGACAATTCAGATACTCTGAGACGACCTTTCTGAACTCTTTGTGATCATCTACTATGAGGATCTTTGCTGGTTTCACTTTCCTTACCATTTCATTTTTCGCATAGGTTTTCAGCTTCAAGCTCTGGCTAAATCTAGCCTGCTCTGGGAGCGAAAACCATCGCATCTCGACCGTATTTTGCAGAATACGGGGATATACCCATCAATCTACGGTCTTCACCGTAGATGATCTAGAAGGGAAATACGGGGTTTGTGATGCTTCTAAGCGGATGAAAACCATATTGTCACCCGGAAATGTTCCGCCCTTTGTTCCGCCCTATGAATCCCGCTTATCGGCGGAATCCTGAGGAGCGGGATTTCAGTTCGCGGTCTATTAGGCGCTGAACCCCGAAAAAGGTGTCGTGGCAGGCAGAAGCATTTAAGCGTGACATGGTTGGCGGCGACACTTTTCGGCTGCGTCTTCTCTATAATAGAAGAACATTTCAGATTTGCTTGGGGTTAAGGCTTTTGCTTCGGATTAAGAAAATAGAAGCCATGAAAATGATGATGGGGACTCAGGATGACAACTGAGGAGCGTTGTCAGAATACAAGTCCTGAAATGATGATGCCCGGAGGAGAGGTCCGGGCATCAGGTGGGGAACCAGATCCCTCGAATCGACGAAAAGCGTCGATCCTCGGGATGACGACTGAGAAGCGACACGTTTAGTCAGATCCTTCGAATCGACAAAAAAACGTCGATCCTCAGGATGACAACGAGGAACGGCACGCTTGGTCAAATCCCGAGTGCCAATCAAGTGCTCGGAAACTCGGGATGACGACTGAGGAACGTCGTCACTTCAACATAATCATTTTCTTACTGCTCACAAAGTTGCCAGAGATCAACCGATAGTAATACGTCCCGCTCGAGAGCTTCGTCCCATGGTCATCCGTCCCATCCCACATCACCGTGAACCGCCCTCCTGCATGACGCTCCGTCACCAGCGTCTTCGTCTTCTCTCCCAGTACGTTATACACCTGTACCGTCACCTCCACCATCCCCGCTACATCCATCACCTCATAGTCAATCTTCGTCTGTCCGTTGAATGGATTCGGATAGTTCTGATACAACACAAACGTCACCGGCAACTCCTGGGGCTTCACCAACCGCACCGGGATCGACTTCGTCATCGCCTCATCAAAGAACGCTACGTTGTTCGTCCGACTGACAATCATCTGTCCCAACTCAATCCCGCTTACATCCGCCAGCTTCAACGACAACCGGAACAATGGCCCATCTCCCGCTGCGATCGGCACATTCCCAAGATTGTACGCCACGATCCGCAACTCACGACCACTCGAGTTCACATAGAACGAGTCCACCTTCGCACGGTCAAACACTTCATCCAGCCTCACCACACTCTGGACATCCTTAAACCGAACGATCAACTGCAACCCCTTCACCGGTACTGCGTTCGTCAAATTAAACCGTAACCCGTTCTCCGTCAAGACAAACTCTCCACTGATCGAGCCCGTCGTGTCTGCTGCTGTCGATGCCGTCGAACTCACCTCCGCCAACCCTGAGACCGTTCCTCCTCCTTGTTTCGAGCTTGTTGCACTGATTGCCAACAGGTAGTTCTGCATCGCCACCACATCCCGTATATCAATATGACCATCCTTGTTGAAGTCCGCCTTCACCGAATCACTCCCCGTCAACGTGATCTTACCCAAGAGGTAGTCAATCACCGTCGTCAAATCAGCAATGTTGATGTCATGGTCTCCGTTGAGATCTCCTACCAACACCGTTGCCGTCGAGCCAAACCTGACTGTTGTCAGACCTGCCACACTCGCCGTCACCGTGTATCGCCCATCCCGGTCTCCCAGCGTCAGATACGCCGAGGCCTGACCTGAGGCATCTGTCACAGTATTGATCACCCTCAACGCCTGTCCTCTCGAACCCGCTGGTGTCGTCTCTATCGCAAACTGGACGCTCGTTCCTGTTGCCGGATTGCCACCATTGTCTGTTACCACCACAACAAACGGCGCACCCAGTTCCGTCGAGACATAACCCGTCTGCTCGTTGCCCGATGTCATCGCTAGCACCGACGGCGCTCCCGCCGTTGCTCGTGCACTGAACCGTACCGGGCTTCCCTCCAGTCCTGCCGATGAGGCCGATACCACATAGCTGCCCACCTTGCTCCCCAGCGTCAAGACCGCCTGTGCTTGGCCTTGTGCATCGGTGAGCGAATTCACCACGCGCAAGCTCTGACCTGTCGATCCACTCGGGATCGAGTCAATCGCAAACGCTACACTCACACCCGGCACAGGGTTACTGGCTGCATCCAAGACCCTCACCACATAGGCATTGTCCAGCGCTGTGCCGATCGGCTTGGTCTGTCCACTACCCTGAACCAGTGCGAGCGTCTTGGGCAATCCCACCGTCGAGGTCAGCCTGTAAGTCACCGGACTGCCACCAAGACCTGCAACTGACGCCCTCACCCTGTAAATGCCTATCTTGCTGCCCAGTGCCATTGCGGCTGTTGCGCGTCCTTGCGCATCGGTCGTGGCCGATGTCGGACTCAGCACCTGTCCTGTGGCTCCACTTGGCAGAGAGTCGATCACAAACGTTACCAACTGTCCTGCTACCGGCTTGCCATCGGCATCTGACACCGTGGCCACCAGCAAGTTAGCAGCTTGTGTCAGCACTGGTGCACTCTGGCCATCTCCTGAAGTGTAGACCATCCTGAAGGCTCCACTCGACAACGTCGCAACTGAGCGAAGCACGAGCGGACTACCTGTCAATCCTGCTGATGTTGCCCGAACCGTGTAGGTCCCTGTAGTATTCCCCAACGTTAGCAGGGTCGAGCCAGACCCAAGCAAGTCGGTCGTGACGCTCGTTTGGCTCAGGCTCTGTCCACTGGCTCCAGACGGGATCGAATCGATCGCAAACGTCACACTTACACCTGAGACAGGGTTGTTGTTCGCATCCACAGTTCTCACCACAAACGGCTGTGTCAATACCGTGCTCACAAGCGCTGTTTGTCTGTCTCCCGCCACAGCAACCAGTCGTGCCGGGGCTCCCGGTATCGCCGTTGCAGTAAATGTCAACGGACTGCCGGTCAGGTTCGGCGAACTCGCCGTTACCGTATAAGCTCCTGCCTTCGTTCCCAGCTTCAACTGTGTCGACGCCTGACCACTGACATTGGTTATTGCTGTCGTCACCGTCAACACTGCACTCGTGTCACCTGATGGCACTGTCGTGATCGCAAACGTTACCGTTGCTCCAGTAAATGGATTACCAAACTGATCCAATACCGTCACCACCAACGGACTCGCAAGCTGAGTTCCTGCTACTCCACTCTGACCGCTACCCGAGGTCTGTACCAACCTCGTGGCAACTGCTGCAGGTGCGGTTGCTGTCGCAGTGAATGTCACAGGACTACCGCTCAAGTTCGGCGAACTCGCCGTTACCGTGTAGGCTCCTGCCTTCGTCCCCAGCTTCAACTGTGTCGATGCCTGACCACTGGCATTGGTTATTGCTGTCGTTGCCGTCAACACTGCACTTGTGTCACCTGATGGCACTGTCGCGATCGCAAACGTTACCGTTGCTCCAGTATACGGGTTACCAAACTGATCCAATACCGTCACCACCAACGGAGACGCAAGCTGTGTTCCCACTACTCCACTCTGACTGTTGCCCGATGTCTGCGCCAACCTTGTCGCAACTGCTGCAGGTGCGGTTGCTGTCGCAGTGAATGTCACTGGACTACCGCTCAAGTTCGGCGAACTCGCCGTTACCGTGTAGGCTCCTGCCTTCGTCC
>JBGPAN010000163.1:0-8116 GCA_041480785.1 Bacteroidota bacterium
GCCCAAGTTCGAGGAAATCTGCAACCCTGCCTGCACGCTCCAGTTCTGCGTTCAAATCGTTTGCGGCACCGACAATTTTGACGTTGTTCCAGAATTCATCCCGTATTCTGGGGATTTCCTGGAGCGCCTTCTGGAGCCTCGTCTTGTTTCTCCCCATTCCTACACATTCCCACATCACCTTTCCCAACTCACGGTGGAATTCCTCGACAGTCTTCTTGCCATCAATCGACATGAGTTTCTTTATCATGTCTTCGATTCCGGATTGCGCCTCCTTGAACGGAGCATCGTCCATCTTCACGGGAGCGAATTTTGTCGACGCAAGATAGTCCCCCAGTGTATAGGGAAGGATGAAGTATCCGTCCGCGAGACCTTGCATTAACGCGCTTGCCCCCAACCTGTTGGCACCATGGTCGGAGAAGTTGGCTTCTCCGGCGACAAACATCCCGGGAATAGTGCTCATCAGATTGTAGTCCACCCAAAGGCCGCCCATCGTGTAGTGAACCGCAGGATAGATCCGCATTGGACCTTTGTAGGGATCCTCGGCCGAGATTTCGTGATACATATCGAAGAGATTTCCATAGCGCTCTTCGATGACATGTTTCCCGAGGCGCTTGATAGGGTCCGCGAAATCGAGATAGACAGCGAGACCCGTTGCTCCAACGCCAAATCCTTTGTCGCACATCTCTTTTGCGCGCCGTGATGCAACGTCACGCGGCACCAGATTCCCGAACGACGGATACAATCTCTCCAGATAGTAATCGCGATCTTCTTCCGGAATATCCTGTGGCTTTCGCGTCTCCCCTTTCTTCTTGGGAACCCAAATTCTTCCGTCATTCCGCAAACTCTCGCTCATCAGCGTAAGCTTCGACTGATACGGTCCACCCTGTGGTATGCATGTCGGGTGAATCTGCGTGAAGCATGGGTTGCCGAACACTGCACCTTTCTTGTAGGCGCGCCAGATCGCGGTCGCGTTGCTCGCCTTCGCCATCGTCGACAGGTAGAACGTGTTGGCGTAGCCGCCTGTCGCCAGGACGACTGCATTCCCCGCGTAGGTTTCGATCTTGCCCGTCACCAGATCGCGGCAGATGATACCGCGCGCTTGTCCGTCTGCGATCACGAGATCGAGCATCTCACGACGAGGGAAGAACTTGACCGTTCCAGCATTGATCTGACGGCTCAAGGCCGAGTAGGCACCCAGCAACAATTGCTGGCCGGTTTGTCCTCTTGCATAGAATGTGCGGGAAACCTGCGCGCCTCCAAAGGATCTGTTATCAAGATAGCCTGCGTAGTCCCGTGCAAACGGGACACCCTGTGCCACGCACTGATCGATAATGTTGCCGCTCACCTGGGCCAGGCGGTACACGTTTGCTTCGCGAGCGCGATAGTCTCCGCCTTTGACAGTATCATAGAATAACCGCCAGATGCTGTCGCCGTCGTTGGAGTAATTCTTCGGCGCATTGATACCTCCCTGAGCTGCGATGCTATGCGCGCGACGGGGTGATTCGTGATAAGAAAACGCCAGAACATTGTAGCCCAGTTCACCCAGGCTCGCCGCGGCGGAAGCTCCCGCCAGCCCCGTTCCAACCATGATGACGGTGTATTTCCGTCTGTTGGAAGGGTTGACAAGCTTCATGTTGAAGCGGTGACTATCCCACTTCTTCTCTATCGAACCAGAAGGAATTTTCGAGTCAAGCGTCATTGTTTACGAGCTCCCATAGCAATAGTCAACATTCGAGTGACACGGGAATACAGCCATGATCATTGAAACCAGAGAAAGAATGCTGGCATCGATGCAAACACGAGCGGAATAATCAGCCAGAAAATCACTGCTGTACCGTCGATCAACCACTTGTACCGATTGTTCATCAAACCCAGCGTTTGGAAACCTGATTGGAACCCATGCTTCAGGTGGAACCCAAGAAACGCCACGGCGATGATATAGAATATGGCCATGGTCGGCTGAGAAAACGCTTCCGAGACCATGTCATACGGCAGCTTGGGGTCCGCACCAAAGCGGGTCGGAATCCAAAAGGTGATAAGATGAGAGACCAGGAAGAATCCAACCAGACTGGTGCTCGTTGTTAACATCGGTGTGCGCGAGGAGAGCTTGGTATTGTCCTTCAATCGATACATCTGGTAGCCGACAGGGCGAGTCATACGGTTTTGGATCCATACCACAACACCGCTCACCATATGGGCCAAGAGTCCGACAAAGAGGACCACCTCGACAAGTCGAATAATGATGTTCGACGACATGAAATGCGACGCCACATTGTATGCCTCCGCGCCTTTGAACAGAAACAGGTTGATGGAGGCATGCACAATGAGAAACGTGCAGAGGAAGAGCCCACTCAGGCTCATAACGATCTTCTTCCCGACGGAGGAAAGGTAGAGTGCAGTGAATTTATTCATAGATCTTCGCTAATGTGATCATTCGAGAGATATCAGTTCGCTGGTTGAACCTGCGAATGTGGTCCGCAATGAGGGTGCGATGAAAATGGGTGGTGTCAAAGAATGGAACCTGCGGGACCTGGAGAGCATCGCACGATGCGTTGAGAGTGTAGAAAAGAATTCCTGAAAAAGCAATTCAGAAGGCTATTGGTTCACAACACTCTGGCTGAGGAATTTCCTGATGGAGATGGCGCTTCCGACGAATCCGAGCACGCAACCGAAAGCAACCACGATGCCGTAGTAGTAGGGCTTCACCTGTACAAAATCCGCCAGCTCAGTTGAGATCCATCGGGCGACATACCCAAAAACGAGAAAGAGAATTCCTGCCGCCAATCCGCCGCCGATGAATCCCTGCACCAACCCTTCAAGGATGAACGGTCCCCTCACAAAGGATTTCGTCGCCCCGATGAGCTTCATGGTTTGTACAATTTTGCGCTTGGCATAGATGGCCAGACGAATGGTGTTCGCGACAAGAAATATAGACGAAATCGTGATGATCAGGCCAACCCCCAAAACGAGCCAGAGAAACGTCGTGGCACCGCGGTCGAGCATCTCGAGCATGGTCTTACGATAGATGACGTCATCCACACCCTTCATCTTCTTCACGACGTCATACACCTTCTCGGCTCCTTTTGCGTTCTTGTATCCATCCTTTAGAAAGATCTTGACGGAGGCCGGCAATGGATTGAAATCGAGGACCTTGTTGATATCTTCGCCGAATTCTTCTTTGAAGATCGCGGCTGCTCGTTCTTTCGATACATAGCGGACCTCGCGCACACCCTCGAGCCCCGCGATGCTGTCCCTCACAATAGAGGTCTCCACCGGTGACAACGCATCCGAGAGAAATGCTTCCATCTCGACCTTATCGCGCAACGTTTCGACCACATTGTTGGCATTGAGTACAAGGACCGTGAAGGTCCCCAAGAGGAGCAGCGAAACGCAAATCGTTGTAATCGCCGCGACCATGGAAAGTTTGGCTCGTCGAAATCCTGAAAACCCTTCACGAAAGACGTACACCAGCTGCATACTCAGCTCTTGATAGTGGTTCCAAAAGGATAGGCGCCGAGAACCCGAACGAAGCTCGTCAACTCACCGAGATGGTTAAGAGCCTGCTGCACTGTTCTTTCTGTCGGTGCGCCCTCGATGTCCAGATAGAACAGATATTCCCACGGTTTTCCGACGTGTGGACGCGATTCGATCTTCAGCATGTTGATCTCCCGAAGGGCGAACACCGCCAGCGCCTTGAACAGCGCGCCCGGGACATCGTTCACCGCAAACACCAGAGATGTTTTTCCAGCATGCTTGACACCTCCGGGTTTCAGTGAGAGAACAATAAAGCGTGTAAAATTGTGATGATTGCTCTCGACATTTCGTTTGAGGACTGAGAGTCCGTACGTGCGGGCCGCACGGGCGCTGGCCACAGCCGCTGCATCACGGCGATCCTGATCACGGATCATCTTCGCAGCCCCCGCCGTGTCGTAGTATGCGACGATATTCACTCCTTTGAGCGAGCGAAGATATTCTTCACACTGCCCAAGGGCCTGTGAATGCGAAAAAACGGAGCGAACCTTCCCGAGGGGAACTTTGGGAAGCGCCATGAGGTGGAGCTGGATGCGGAGCTTGACTTCTCCCACGATGGAAAGCTTGTGGCGCAGAAGGAGATCGTAATTCTGATGGACGCTTCCGTAGACGGAGTTTTCGATGGGGACAATTCCGTAGTGCTCCGGATGCTTCGAAGCGAACTCGAAGACATCTTTGAAGCCTTCCTTGGGCAGAAGCCGGGCTCTGGAACCGAAATACGCGCGCGCCGCTTCCTCACTGAATGCTCCCGGCTCACCCTGATACGCTACCGTCACCATAGACAGATTCCGTCAGAAATTTGATTCGTCGCGCCACCGCACGATGCGCCACGATTGCTGCACATCCGATCGCGCCAAGGCCAGTGTTGCATATCCATCAACACGAATGATATCACTCGGATTGAACGTCACCGTGAGATTGAAATTGCGGCTGACGCTTGCCTGTGTGCTCACAGAGTCAGTGGAAAGTGAAATAATGTTGTTCCATACCAAATCGAGCCTCTGGACATTCTGGAACAATCCCCGCGTCGTCTGCATATCTTCATCGCGCCCCCACGTCACTTCAACTCCCCGATCATAGTCCTGATAAACGAACACGTAGTTCGAATTGAGCAGTTGGCCGTAGATGGTTGTGTCACGAAACGTGTAGGCGTACTTGATATTCTGAAAGACACCATCAATCGTCGTCGCGTCCCCGACGATGGAACTCCCCTGATCAAGATTCTCATCCAACCCCGGAGCAAATGGATTGCACGATCCAAAGAGCAAGAGTAGCGGCAGTATCGAGAGTACTCGCTTCATATATCAGGCATCAAACTTCATCATTGGACATTCGACATTCATCATTGGACATTGTCAAAGCCTATCTCCCCATTGGCGCAAAGACAATTTCCAATCATAAAGTTCCACTCTTCACTTGTCCCCGTCTAACTTCTTACGTCTTCCGTCTCACCCCAACCTATTGACCAAACGCCCCTTTCAGGTCGCTCCAGCTAAACGTACTTGTGCTCGTCGTGAGATCGACCCACCGCCAGATCACCCAGTTCCTTGATTTGTCAGCGATCAGCAAAAACTGAGCTTTCCCCGTCGCCTGAGTCGGCAGTGTCGCAACGGTGTGCGGAACGGTCAACCGATACGTTGCTTCGTATTGGGCAGAATCAGACTGGAGACTCTGCACCGTCAACGATTCGAACGACAGTGTTGCTGCCGAACCAGTGGGAATCTTCGATCGCAAATTCTCGAAATACTGCTGCTCCGACTGTCTGTTCCACGTGAGAAACACACCGCCATATTTGATTTTCGCCTGCTGAGTCGGCTCAAAACTGAAGTCACGTCCTGCTGAAGAAGAATCTGCAAATGCCTTGAGGTAGTTGACCGAATTCAGATCGCGAAAGGCGTTCGTCATATTCGAAAACACAAGAGACGGATCAGTCGCGGGAACAAAGGTGGAACTCGACTGTGACGGCGGCTCCGGATCTCTGGTTTCGAAAATGTTGCAGCTAACGTTGGCAAGTGCAATCAGAAAACCGAGAGCCAGCAACTGTGCGTTCACCTGAAATCTCATGGTTTGATCTTCGGGAGATATCGGCTTCAAACAGCGATCCGCCCTTCCAGAGCGCGGCTCAACGTCGCTTCGTCAGCAAACTCAAGATCCGTCCCCACAGGCAAACCTCGTGCAATGCGGGTGACTTTCATGCAAAGGGGCTTGAGGAGTTTCGACAAATAGAGCGTCGTTGCCTCACCCTCGACATCGGAATTCAGGGCGAGAATGATCTCCTCGACCCTGGAATCTGACAACCGCTGCAAGAGCTCTCTGATTCTCAGATTCTCGGGTCCTATGCCGTCAAGCGGCGACAGCGCACCGCCGAGCACATGATACACTCCTCCGAACTCATTGGTCCGCTCCAGCGCGAGCACATCCGTTGGTTCTTCGACTACACAGACCATGGTCTTGTCGCGCTTCGTGTTGGAGCAAATGGGACAGGGGTCTGCCTCTGTAATATTGGAGCAGACAGAGCAATACTTCACTCTGTCTTTGACATTGACAAGAGCCCGTGCAAGGCTCACCACTTCTTCCCGTTCCATCTTGACGACATAGAGGGCGAGTCGGTGTGCCGTCTTGCGCCCAATACCGGGAAGCTGGGAGAATCGTTCTGCGAGTTGTTCGATCGATTCTGCAGTAAAAATCACTGGTTATGGTCCTGATTAGAAGCCGGGGATGTTGAGACCCGGAATGTTTGGCATGACGCCGGCAGTGACTTTCTGCATTTCCTGCTGGGCCATCGCTCCGGCATTTTCCAATGCCTTGTTGACGGCAGCAACAACGAGGTCCTCCAGCATTTCTTTCTCTTCTGGATTGACAACCTCCTTCTCTATCTCGATCTTCACAATTTGCTGCTTGCCATTCGCCGTCACCTTCACCATTCCCCCTCCTGCTTCGGCCGAGACGGTTTTTTGCTCTAGCTCTGCCTGTACTTCGGCCATTTTCTCCTGCATCCTTTGCAGTTGCTTCATCATGCCTTGCATGTTTGGCATACCACCCTTCATCATCTGGCGCTCCTCGCTTGCAGTAATTTGTTCAGAATTTCGAAGCAATATAGTCCGAAATGCGAGGAATGTCAACGAGACGACATGCAGCAAGACATTCTTGACTTTCCACTGAAAGTACAATATATTTCTCCCGACCCGGAAAAGCCGTTCCGGGTTCTTCTTTCACATACCATTCCGCGATAGTTGAGTGTCGTCGACAGACGACACGAAATCCAGCCGTCCTGAGCGACCACACCGCTGTTTGGTGGGGGCGTCGAAGGATCTGGCGGGACTCAATGGTCGCAGAAAAGATTCCGCGATAGCTGAGTGTCGTCGAAAGACGACACGAAGTCCCGCCGCTTTCGGGCGGGACTCAATGGTAGAGTCCCACAAAACAGCTGTGGGATTTCGATCCGCCACCTTTAGTGGTGGATCTCAACATGCGGCTGTTGCAAAGTTCTCTGCAATTCATATTCCGCGATAGCTCAATGGTAGAGCATGCGGCTGTTAACCGCAGGGTTGTAGGTTCGAGTCCTACTCGCGGAGCCAGGCAACACGAAACCTCGAAACCAACGTTTCGGGGTTTCCTTTTATGCCCCAATCCTTGCGATTGAGCCGTCGCCATTCCCGCCGGCGAAACTTCTGCTCGGTGAAGGCCATCTTCCGGATCATCGTCCGACCGTCCTTGCATCAGCTTGCTCCGGCGGACCTGCTGCTCAAAGGGTGGTTCGCCTCTTCTTTGGGCGGGCCAGTCTACGAAAGCACTGACATCTGTGATGAACCATGGCATATGGACAAGTGGACTGGACCATGCCTCCATCATGGATCACACATTGGGAAGAATGACATCGCCGCCGGTTGCCTTTCACTCCAAAGTCGCTTACTTTCATCGCATCCGTCTCGATCATTTCCCTAACAACCATCGCTATCACGGTGAAAGACTCCCCTCCTTCAATCAGTCAGAAGCTTGACGCTCTGTACGAATTCGACCGCGAACCGGTTCACGAGAACAGCCTTCATGGGGCTGGCAACTTCCTTGGCCTGTACGCAGGGGAACACATCGCAGGTACTGAGTATGTAATCGGGCCTCTGTTCGTGGCGCACGGCGTGACGGCGGGCGATTTTTTCCTGGGGCTGCTCCTCGGCAACGCGCTTGCAGTCCTGAGCTGGGCATTTGTAACCGCTCCGATCGCTGTGCGGACACGCCTCACATTGTACTGGCACCTGCGGAAGATCGCGGGGCCGAAACTCACAGCGCTTTACAGTATCGTCAACGCCGTGATGTTTTGCTTCCTCGCGGGCTCGATGATCTCAGTCTCCGCAACAGCAATAGGCCTGCCGTTCAACATGACGATGCCCACCCTCTCGGATGTGTACCCGAACAGCATCGAGTGGGTCGTTGTGGTCCTTCTCGTGGGCAGTGCCGTCACGGTGCTCGCCATACTGGGATTTCAAAAGATTTCCAAGTTCTCCAGCATCGCATCGCCATGGATGATCCTGGTATTCATCGCGGGAGCGATCGCCGTTTTGCCGACGCTCGGAGTGAAGTCGGTGAC
>JBGPAN010000164.1:0-8097 GCA_041480785.1 Bacteroidota bacterium
CATTATTTTTCACCGCTGCCGGCTGCGCAGCTGTTGCTTATGGACTGGCTCACGACCGGCTGCCGGGCGGAAATTCAATGCTGGTCAGATGGCAGTATTGGCACGCCGCAGCGAAAATGTATGCCGACCACCGGCTTACTGGTGTTGGCCCGGGTAACTTCGCCCATTTTTATACACATTATAAGCCTGCTGCGGCAGCAGAATCTGTTTCAGACCCACACAACTTTTTGCTCAGCATCCTGACTCAGTATGGTCCGCTCGGCCTTGTTGGTTTTTTAGCTATGCTCTTTATACCATTATGGAGAACAATTCCCTCATCGCTTGTCCGCCGAAGCGCAAGCGAAGGCGGAAGCCCAATTACCATCTCAAGGTTATTACTATGATTGGAACAACAGTCTTACACTATCGGATTATCGAGAAATTGGGCGAAGGGGGGATGGGAGTCGTCTACAAGGCCGAGGACACCAAGCTGCATCGAAACGTCGCCTTGAAATTTCTGCCACCGCATGTCATCGCGAAGGAAGTCAACCGTTCACGCTTTCTTCAGGAAGCGCGGTCGGCAGCCGTCCTCAACCACCCTAACATTTGCACCATCTACGGCATTTACGATGAAGGCGATAAACCGTTCATCGAAATGGAGTTTGTCGATGGCATGACGGTGCGCGAGACGGTTGCAACTGGCAGCATGCAGATTACAGATTGCATTAGATACGCGATTCAGATCGGCGAGGCTCTCCAGGAAGCGCACAGCAAAGGGATCGTCCATCGCGACATCAAGGCCGACAATATTATGATCAATGCCAAGGGACAGGTGAAGGTGATGGACTTTGGCTTGGCCAAGATCAAGGGATCACTCAAGCTCACCAGGACTTCCTCAATACTTGGAACTCTCGGTTACATGGCGCCGGAGCAAATTCAGGGGGGCGAGGTCGACGCACGCTCGGATATTTTTGCCTTCGGAGTGGTGCTCTTCGAAATGCTGACGGGGCGCCTCCCCTTCCGCGGCGACCATGAACCGGCAATGATGTATTCCATCCTCAACGAGCAACCGGAGCTCCTGGCCAAATATCGTTCGGACACTTCCGAGGAACTTCAACGTATTATCTCACGGTCTCTCGAAAAAGATCCAGAAGACCGTTATCAGTCCGCAGCAGACATGGTAAGCGAGATCCGTCGCCTGCAGAAAAAGACCGGACAAGTATCGAGAGCGTACCAAATACCGCTTGCAACAGCTCCGGTATCCCAACCTGTCACAAAACCGGCCTCGTCAAAACGACTCTTGTATGCAGGCGCAGCAGCACTGATCGTGCTGGCATTGGTCGCAAGCTATTTCGCGTTCCGCGGAAACGGTGTGGTCGACAAGAAATCGATCGCTGTTCTCCCCTTCAAGAACCAGAACACAGATGAAGAGAGTGAATTCTTCAGCGACGGCATCACGGAAGATATTATCAACCAACTCTCAAAGATTCGTGAACTCCGGGTGATGGCTCGTCCTGCTGTCATGCGCTACAAGAAGACCGATAAGTCGCTGCGGGACATAGGAAGAGAGTTGAATGTTTCGACGCTGCTCATGGGGTCGGTGCGGCGCGTGGGCAATCAGGTGCGTATTTCTGCGGAGCTCATCGATGCTTCGACAGAACAACAGCTTTGGGGAGAAGCCTACGACAAAACGATGACGCAGATCTTCGAGATTCAGGGGGCGGTCGCTCAACAGATCGCGACGACGCTTCAGGCGAATCTGACAACCGAAGAGAAGAAAAGCGTATCGAAACAACAGACCGGAAACGCTCAGGCGTACACCTACTACCTCAGGGGGCGCGAGTACTACTACCGTTACCGAAGGGATGCCAACGAGAACGCGATTGCACTGTTCAAGAAAGCACTCCAACTCGACCCGAATTATGCGCTGGCGTATGCCGGACTTGGAGACGCGTACGGACAGCGTGTTCAACGGTTCGGTTTTCTCTCCATTTGGCTCGATTCAGCCCTCGTCGAGGCGAAGAAGTCGATTAAGCTCGATCCCGATCTTGCCGAGGGGCACAAGGCCATCGGTCTCGCGTACAACACGATGGGTAAGTTCTCCATGGCTCTTGACTACTTCAAAAAGGCGGCATCGCTTAATCCGAATTACTTCCCCGCAGTCGCGAACATCGGCAGCATCCTTCAGAGTCTGGGAAAGCCAGATGAAGCTCTGCCTTGGGTGAAGAAGGCAATGGTCATTAACCCTTCTGCTGCAGTCAATTTGAATATGCTCGCAGAGCTTTATCAATCTCTTGATGATCTGCCGCGAGCCCGCGAATTCGCCGACCGTACGATCGTCCTCCAGCCCGATCTTCAAACAGCATATTTTGTTCTTCTTTCTCTTGATGCATTTGAAGGGAAGGCGGATGAAGCAAAGAAGCGATGTCAGCAGGTGCTGTCCATGTTCCCGAACGAAGCGTTTCCTCTCGGGGTCTCGGGCTTTGTGTGTTTCTGGCTGAGGGATTTCAACAGCGCGACTCCATTGCTTGAGAAGGAATTGAAGCTTACTGCACCCGAAAGTGATTCGTACAATCCGCTTGCCTATATTTATCTCAGGACGGGAAGGAAACAGGAAGCAGACAAACTCCTGAACCAAAGCATCGCGCAACAACACAAATATATCGACAAGGGGGATGAGGGGCCGGGGAGCCGCTTCAGCATAGCGACTTCCTATGCCATTCAGGGGAAGGATGAAGAAGCTCTTCGTTGGTTCCAGGAAGCCCTCGATCGTGGATTCATCGATTGGCGCCTTATCACTGGCCACCCCGCGTACGACCATCTTCGAACCAACGCTCGCTTCAAACAGTTGCTGGACGATCTCAAATCGAAGATCGACCGGATGCGAAAGCACGCTGAAGAACTGGATAGACAATAGCAGGCAGATGTTTTACTTTGTGGCATCCCTTCAACAGGATTTTCGAGATCACAATGCGGGAGAGGAGGAGGAAGCATCATGTTCATGCGACTCGTACAGGTCAAAGTGAAGCCAGAGAGTTCAGACATGCTTGCGGGACTCTACGCGCAGCAGATTGTTCCCGTGCTTCAGCAAACGCCAGGGTGTATCTATGCGAGTCTCATCCGAAGCACATCAAATCCGGACGAGTCCATCTCGCTGACGCTCTGGGAGACAGCGCATGATGCCGATGTGTACGAACAAAGCGGGTCGTTCCAACGATTGATCGCAGAAGCTCAGCCGTACTTCTCAGATTCATCAGAATGGAAGATCCAGCTTTCCAAAGACCTCACGCTCGAATACACGCCTGTGTCGGAAGAGCCTGTCATTCGTTCATATACTGAGACGACTCCCTCCACCGACCGGTCACTGCTTGCTGAGGAAGGTCGTCTGTACATCCGGATTCTTTCTGTTAAGCTTCAGCCCGGCAAGACAGAGGAGTTTGCGAAGATATATCAGACGGAGATCCTCCCGGTGCTCCGCAGCGTTCAGGGATGCCGCTATGCCTTCCTCACCGAAGGGGTCGAGGAACGCAATGAGGTCATCTCCCTTACCATTTGGGACAGCAAGGAGGCGGCGGATGTCTACGAGGCGAGCGGCCTCTTCAAAAAGCTGACCAAAAAGGTCCAGCATACGTTTTCAGAGCTCTATCAGTGGAAAATGGCCGCCGAGCGGCGCTCCAGCGTGCAGGTCGCGATCACAGAAGACCTGAACGTGAAGGGGTACCATGTTGTGAGTGGCAAAACTTTTTAGTAAATACACACTCGTTCTTCTGATTTACCCTTGCGGTTCCCGAGACGCACCGAGACGAGCGAAACGCTTTAGACTAGCTTCAGGTTCTTGAAACAGGCGACGACAACGTCGCGATCGTACATCAGCAGTTGAAACCCGGCCCATCGCCGTACGCACCGTCTCTCCCGTTTGACAGGAAAGGAACGTCTGCATGGGTGATTCCCTTCAGGATCCCCCTCACGAGCAAATCCTCGAACTACTACGGAAACTCGAGAACCGCATTGCACGCGTTGAATCGCGACTCGAGCTTGAATCACCCGAAGTCCCAGAGCCCGAATCAGCGTCAGCCATCGCAGCGGAAGACGATGAAGAGCTTGAACTTGAGCTTGGTCAGAACTGGTTCGCGAAAGCCGGCATCGTTGGCTTGGCTCTTGGGATTGCGTTTCTGTTAACGTTGCCATACACGAACCTCCCCTCGTTCCTTCCGAGTTTGCTTGGATACGTCCTCGTTAGCGGCATATTCTTCCTTTCTTATTATTGGAAAGAGTCCTTTCAGCAGGTTTCACGCTATCTGCTGGGGGGCGGACTCCTGTTACTCTATTTCACAACGTTGCGTCTCTTTTATTTTACTCCGGCACCGGCGCTCACCAATAAGAGTATTGAACTCGCCCTCCTTCTTCTCGTCGTTTCTGGGAATCTCGTTGTTGCTTACAGGCGGCAATCGATGTACCTCGCCGGCTTCAGTCTCACGCTTGGTTTCCTCACTGCTCTCATCGGCGGGCAGACGTACTTTGTTCTGGCGGTCCTGACCATTCTCGCAATCAAGACTTCGTACCTAGCGTGGAAGTCCCGCTGGAATGCGTTTCTCGCATTCGGCATGTTCCTCACGTACCTGACACACTTCATCTGGACAGCGAACAACCCATTCTTCGGCAACCCTCTTCAGTTTGGACTGTCGCCGCAGATTCACCTCGCGTTCATTCTGTTGTATACAACAATCTTCGCGGCCGCAGTGCTATTTCGCAGCAAAGAGATCCCCGAAGAATTTCCCGTCATCACCAACACCGCATTCAACGCGCTGTTTGGTTTTGGTTTGTTCGCACTTTCGACGTTTGTCGGCGCAGGCATCAACGTCGCAATCTGGCAGCTGGTAGCGTCTGTGCTGTTCCTCGTCATCGCGGTTCTTTTCTGGCTCCGCGAACGAAGCGTCTACTCGACCTTTGTCTATTCTATTCTCGGGTACACAGCGCTGAGCGCAACCATCATCGTGCGGTTTCCGATGCCCGATTTCTTTGTCTGGCTCTCCTGGCAGAGTGTCATTGTTGTGTCAACCGCCGTTTGGTTTCGTTCGAGGTTCATTGTCGTCGCCAATTTCATCATTTACGTCATCGTCTTCATTTCGTACCTCAGTTCCGCAGCGACCGTTGGTATGGTGAGCGTCAGTTTCGGTGTCGTTGCGCTCGTCAGCGCGCGTATCCTCAATTGGCAAAAGGACAAGCTAGCATTGAGAACCGAAGTCATGCGCAACGCCTACCTCGCCAGTGCGCTGCTCTTTCTCCCCTATGCTCTTTACAATTCAGCGCCTCCTCATTTTGTCAGCGTCTCCTGGCTCATTCTTGCCGCGCTCTATTATAGTGCAAGCCGGGTCTTAAAGAGCCGGAAGTACCGCTGGATGGCACTGCTGACCATGTCGCTCACCATTCTCTACGTCTTCATTGTGGATTTGACGACCGTTGATCCTGTGGTGCGAATTATCTCATTTCTGGCTGTAGGAAGTGCCTTGCTTGGGATTTCAATGATATACAGCAGGAAGAAGAAGGCGGTGGCTAAACCGTAATGGATCGGCTCATTGGGTGACCGGGACATCGGGTCATCGAGCCGACTCACCAATTAACCAGTTAACCAATCACCAATTAACCACCCACGCATATGAAGAAGCAGTATTCATTCTTACTCATTTGTGCCTCCATGGCTGTTGTAGCATCGTTGGCAACTGCGCAAACAACAACCAAGCGCCCCATCGCTCCTTCCGACGTTTATCGGCTTCAATCAATTGGCGGTCTCCAGGTTTCGCCCGATGGTGAATGGATCGCTTACGTCCTCACTTCCACTGACTCTACAAAAGACAAAAAGAACTCCGACATCTGGATGATCAGTCGGGACGGCAAACAAAATGTTCAACTCACGAACAGTCCTGACCCGGAAAGCCAGCCGCGTTTCAGTCCGGACGGCAAGTATATCTCGTTTGTGGCAAAACGTGCTGAAGATAAGGCATCTCAGATCTATCTCCTCGATCGGCGAGGGGGCGATGCGATCAAGGCAACCGACGTCAAAGGAGCACTCGGCGATTATCGCTGGTCACCGGATGGCAAGAAACTGCTGCTGGTGGTGAAGGACCAGGATTTTTCCGACACAGCAAAAACCAAGACGCGTATACCGTACGTGATCGACCGTTTCCACTTCAAGCAGGACAACGAAGGTTATCTCGACCGCCGGGCAACGCATCTGTATCTCTTCGCCCTCGCTGACAAGAAGGTCGACACGCTGACCACCGGTAAGTACGATGAGGTCCAGCCGTCCTTTTCTCCCGATGGATCGCAGATTGCGTTTGTCAGCAACCGGACAGAAGATCCCGACAAGAACGAGAATTCGGACATCTATGTGATGGATGTAAAACCGGGTGCGCCGATGAAGAAGCTCACAAGCTGGCCCGGCGGCGACGCCTCCCCCGTCTGGAGTCCTGACGGGCAGAAAATCGCCTACCTGCAGACCAGCAGCAACGAAAACTTCACGATGTACGGAGAAAACTATCTTGCCGTCATCCCAAAAGACGGAGGAACGCCAAACCTTCTCTCGAAACCAGTGGACAGGCCGGTCAGCATACCGCGATGGTCTGCGGATGGAAAGAAGATCTATGTCATCGAGAAGGATGACCGGCAATCAATGGTGGCGTCATTCGATGTGGCTACAGGCAGATTGACTCGCGTCGTGGATGGCGAGCGAAGCGTCTCTTCGCTCGAGTATGACAAACCACACGACAGCTGGTTGATGCTTGTGAGCACGCCGGCGCGGCCGGCTGAGATTTTCATGTTCGAACGCGATTCACTCAGAACGCTCACAAAGATCCATGATGCATTCCTGGCGCCGCTTCAGCTGGCAACCGTTGAGGGTTTCCGATCGAAAAGCAAAGATGGTACGTCGATCTCCAATATACTCTTTCGCCCGGGAACTGCAGGCGCAAACCAAAAGCTGCCATTGATCCTTTATATCCATGGCGGCCCGGTCGGACAGGATGAATTCGGGTTTGACATGACCGCGCAGATTCTTGCTTCCGCCGGCTACGCGGTTGCCACTGTCAACTATCGGGGAAGCAGCGGCCGGGGAATTGAATTCACCCGAGCGATCTATGCCGATTGGGGAAACAAGGAAGTTGTGGACATCATCGGCGCAGCGGATCACCTGATCAAACAGGGTGTTGTCGACGAGAAGCGAATGGGCATTCTCGGATGGAGCTATGGCGGCATCTCCACAAACTACACGATTGCAACCGACCAGCGATTCAAAGCTGCGGCGAGCGGGGCCGGGAGTGCTCTGCAGTTCACCATGTACGGCACCGATCAGTACGTGAGCCAATATGAAACGGAGCTCGGCACACCATGGAATCAGCCGGAGAAATGGATGAAGCTCTCCTATCCGTTCTTCCACGTTGACCGGATTAAGACTCCGACACTGTTCATGGCATCGCAAAATGATTTCAATGTGCCGGTCGCAGGCGCCGAACAAATGTATCAGGCGCTGCGCAGTCTGGGCGTTCCGACCGGACTGGTGGTTTATCCTGGCCAGAACCACGGGCTCACAGTGCCAAGCTACGTCAAGGATCGGCTGGAACGGTACATCAAGTGGTTCGATAAGTATTTAAAGTGAGGAGAGATGAAAATTGATTCAATGAGTAAACGGATAAATGAACCAATTGCACCATCGGGCGATCGGGCCATCTGGCCAACTAACGAATTAACCAATTAACTAATCACCATGATTGGTCAGACTATTTCTCATTACAAAATTCTGGAGAAGCTTGGCGAAGGAGGCATGGGCGTCGTCTACAAGGCTCACGACACCTCTCTCGACCGCGACGTAGCGCTGAAGTTTCTTCCGCCCCACCTTTCTGCTTCCGAGGCCGACAAAGCCCGCTTTATGCAGGAAGCCAAAGCCGCCTCGGCCCTCAATCACCCGAACGTCTGCACCATCTACGCGATCGAAGAACATGAACACCAGCTTTTCATCGCTATGGAATTTGTCGATGGACAAACCCTGCGCGACCTGGAGCGTTCGAATCATGATTCGACACTGCCGATAAAGCGTGCCATCGATATCGGCATTCAGATCGCCGA
>JBGPAN010000165.1:0-8015 GCA_041480785.1 Bacteroidota bacterium
GTCTTGCTCGATAGAAACTCGATCGTCATCGCTTATGATCATGTCCGAGGCGAGCAGCGCGGCAAGCTAAAGAAAAGCGAATCGCGCCAGTTGGGAGACTGCATCGACTGCCATCAATGCGTCGATGTGTGTCCGACCGGCATCGATATCCGAAATGGGACACAATTGGAATGCGTCAACTGCACTGCCTGCATTGATGCATGTGATGTCATCATGGATTCCATCGACAAACCCCGGGGACTCATCCGGTATGACTCCGTGGAAGGCATCGAGAAGAAAGTCCGCTCGTTGTTCACCTCCAGAAGCATCGGCTACAGCATCGTGCTCCTGATCCTTGTTTCTATTCTTTCGTACTTCATGGCGACTCGCTCACACATTGATGTCACCATCCTTCGAACGCCCGGCATGTACTTCCAGGAACAGCCGGACAACTTCATCAGCAATCTGTACGACGTGAAAGCTGTCAACAAGACATTCTTGAATCTCCCTCTCTCCTTTAGACTGAAGGGAGTGGAAGGAACGATCCGCGTTCTGGGTGACTCACTGATATTGAAGAGCCAGGACGCTGCCGCCGCCAAGCTCTTCGTGCTGATAAAACGGGATCAGATCAAAGCGATGAACACGCCACTCGTGATCGACGTGTACAGCGGAGAGGGCCTGACCACAAGCATACAGACTTCATTTCTTGGACCAGTTCAAAAGAAGGCAGAGTGAGAGATGAAAATCCACTGGGGAGCGGGTCTTGCGGTCGTGTTTCTCATTTTCGCGGTTGGGATTCTGATCATGGTGCGCATATCGATGAACCGGGAAGTCGACCTTGTCTCCGATGACTATTATCAGCAGGAATTGCTGCACCAGGATCAAATCGAAAGTCAGCAACGGTCAAACAACCTGTCGGAACACACGAGTATTAGAGTCACTCCGAGCGCGGTGTCTCTCAAGCTCCCCAGGACATTTTCGTCCGACAGCACGTCCGGCACACTCACCTTCTATCGCCCGGCTGATCGTCACAAGGATTTCGTTGTAGCGCTGAAGCTTGATTCCACCAACACTCAACTCGTGCCGACATCCTCCCTTCAGAAGGGGCTCTGGAGGCTGAAAGTTCGTTGGGCGCGCAACCGCCAGGACTACTACCACGAAGAAGCTATCGTGATTCAATAAACCAACGGTGGAAATTCTAGTGCCACCTCTCATAAGAGATCTTGTATTCAGTGAGGCGCTAGCAGGCTGGGGAAAAAGGCACACAAGCAAGTGAATTCGTCAGGGTGAGCGGAGTCGAACCCTGCTATTTGCATCAATTGAGACGTTTCGACTACGCTCAACGTGACGAGGTTTTGTTTTTCAGCACCCTGCTCGTGCTCGCTTCCATTTGTAGTAGCGACATCAAAACACAATGTTACTTTCTGGAAACGGCACTAGTGCCACCTCTCATAAGAGATCTTGTATTCAGCAAGGCATCCCGATCACCGAGGGGTGACCGGGACTCGCTTCCATTTGCAGTCTCAACAACAAAACACAATATCACTTTTTGACCGAAGGACTCCTTTGGAGGAAGCGGCACTAGCAGGATTTGCGTTCGGTTTTGTCGGGAGTCTGCATTGCATCGGCATGTGTGGACCGATTGTCCTTGCCTTGCCCGTCGGCAATCACCGTTGGCTAACGTTTGCTTTCGGGAGGTTCCTCTACAATCTCGGTCGGGTGGTGACGTACACTCTTATGGGAGGAGTGGTTGGATTGGTTGGGGCTGGCATCTTGCTTCCGATCTTTCAACAGAACCTGTCAATCATCGCCGGGATCTTAATCATTCTCACAGTTGTCGTAAGACGACTCACCAGGCTCTCGTTGCCAGTCCCACCGCTCATTTCTGGCACACTACAAAGACTGCAGGCGAATATTGCGGCCCTCCTCAAGAAACAGTCTGTCGCGGCGCTGTTTCTGTTGGGGGTACTCAATGGACTGCTTCCGTGCGGGTTCGTGTACGTGGCAATGACTGCGGCAGCGGTGAGCGCTCACGTCTTGAGCGGGATGCTCTTCATGACAGGGTTTGGCTTCGGAACGATCCCCGCCATGGTGGGATTTTCAATTTCTCCCAGAATCCTCTCTGCAGACTTTCGGACAAGAATCGTGAGGATACTGCCGGCGTTCACGCTTCTCGTAGGCTTTTTGCTTGTTCTTCGGGGCCTGAATCTGGGAATTCCATTTGTCAGCCCGAGACTCGGAGCTGACCCCTCGAATCAGATGATGCAGCATCGTCATTGACTCTCAGTTCACCCCCACACGCGGAGGGAGGCTGTCCAAGAAGAAGCAAAATGTCATTCTGAAGGAGCGAAGCGACTGAAGAATCTGCCATTTCGATCAGATTCTTCGCCCCGCCTGGAAAGCGACGGGACTCAGAATGACTTTCTGGACAGCCTCCCAAGACAGCAGTGACAACCCCGTGTTTGCTGTCAGGAGTTATCTCCTGACAGCAAAAAAGGCCACGTTCGTGTCAGGACGAAAGTCCTGACACCACAAGCAAAAGGCTCCAAGACTGCACAGATTCATGCTCTGATTATTCTTCCAGGGTGGACAAATCTCCTTCGGATATTCCCAACGCCCTCGCTTTCAGCACCCGCCGCATGATCTTTCCGCTTCGCGTCTTCGGCAGCGTCTTGACGAATTCAATTCTCTCCGGTTTGGCAATCGGGCCCATCTCGTGTGCAACGTGTGCCCTCAATTCCTCCACCAGATGCTCTCCCGGTTCATGTCCTGCCTTGAGAATCACATACGCGTGAATCGCTACTCCTTTGATTTCGTGCGGCAGACCTATGACGGCCGCCTCAGCGACGGACGGATGGCTGACGAAAGCAGATTCCAGCTCGGCGGTTCCAAGGCGATACCCGCTTACTTTGATGACATCGTCCACCCTGCCGATCACCCAGAAATATCCATCCTCGTCTTTACGAGCGGAGTCTCCGGCAAAATACATTCCGGGGAATTTGGTCCAGTACGTTTGCACATAGCGATCAGGGTCTCTGTAAATCGTTCTCATCATCGAAGGCCACGGCCGTTTGATGACGAGGTACCCTTCTTCGCCGGGCTTGGTGGATTTACCATGCTCATCGACAACATCCGCCTCGACACCGGGGTATGGCCGAGCGGCGGAACCGGGTTTTGTGGGAAGAGCGGGTAGAGGAGTGATCATGAATGCTCCCGTTTCCGTCTGCCACCACGTATCCATGATGGGACATTTCTCTTTGCCGATGTTCTTGTGAAACCATCGCCAGGCTTCGGGGTTGATCGGCTCACCCACGCTTCCCAGCAAACGAAGTGAAGAAAGGTCGTGCCTGTTGGGCCAAGCTTCGCCGAATCTCATCAGGCCGCGGATAGCCGTTGGCGTCGAGTAGAAGACCGAAATGCCATATTTGGCTATCATCGACCACCAGCGGTCAGGAAACGGGTACGTCGGCGCTCCTTCGTACGCAAAGGTCGTTGCACCGGCAATCAGTGGCCCGTAAATGATGTACGAGTGTCCGGTAATCCATCCGGGGTCTGCTGTACACCACCACCGATCTTCTTCTTTGAGGTCGAACACATCTTTCAACGTAGCATAGACGCCCAACTGATAACCACCGTGCGTGTGCAGCACGGCTTTCGGTTTGCCCGTCGTTCCGGAAGTATAGAGAATGAACAACGGATCCTCTGAATCCATCACCTCTGTCTCACACTTGCCTGAATTCTTGGTCAGTGGTAGATTCATCAACTCGTGGTACCAGAAATCTCTGCCCGCCTCCATGTTCACTTCGTTGCCAATGCGTTTGACAACGACGACGTTTTCCGGAGCCGCCGTACGTGTCAAAGCCTCATCAACAATTTTCTTGAGCTCGACGATTTTGCCCCCCATGTACCCGCCGTCGGCAGTGATGATCAGCTTCGAGCCGCTGTCCTCGATGCGGCCATGCAGGGCCTCAACGGAAAATCCGCCATAGACGACCGAGTGCACAGCGCCGATTTTCGCACATGCGAGGATGGCAATCCACGTCTCGGGAATCCGGGGCATGTAGATGGTCACCCGATCCCCTTTGGCGATGCCCATGCTTCTGAGAACGATCGAAAACTTGCACAACTCCCGGTTCAAGGCATGATAGGAGAACGTTCGCAACTCGCCATTCTCTCCTTCCCATATGAGAGCGAGCTTGTTTCTGCGCCACGTCTTCACATGGCGATCGATGGCGTTGAGAACGATATTCGTCTTGCCGCCAACAAACCATTTGTAGAATGGCTTCTCGCTGTCGTCAAGGACCTTATCCCATTTCTTGTACCATTCGAGTTCGCCTGCCCGTCTTGCCCAGTATCCTTCCAGATCCTTCTGCGCTTCGTCATAGACGGCTTCAGGATCGTGCACATTGGCTTGTGCGATGAATTCGGGTGCCGGTCGGTAGACTTCACCGTGGAGATCTTGACTTTGCGAAGAGGTTGAGTTACTCATAGCCTGATCCCTTCCGTGATACGATGGAGGTTGTAATGGAGAACATTCGTGATCGCAAAACTCGTTGGATGCAGCCGGAATGGAAGGCCCTCATCAGCCGGGCCTCGTAATTTCTATAACCATCAAAGAATGAAAAGAATTCCCGGTTGACGGGTTGCCATGTACAAGGCCCGTCTGTAGAAGAAGAGAAAGGCGCTATGGCCTATCGGCTATTTACACTGTAGACGAATGTCAGCTCGTTTTTGTTATGCTTGGGATTGAGCCTGTAGAAAACCACGTCGAGAAAGCTCGGCTCAATCGCTTTTTCGAGCCTCAGCGTTAGACTGAGTTCGGTTTCGATCTGCTGGACCCGCTGCTCGAGATCCTCCTTGCCGAAGAAAACCACATGACTGAACCGCACTGGAGATGTTTGAAGCTCTGTTTTCATTTCCCGGAGGTCCAGATCGTTGTTCACTTCGAAGAAAGGAACTGGATAGGTTCCTGCATAGAAGAATGGCGGTTGCGATGTTCCCACTTTCCCCCCTGCCACGATCAATCCGGTGACCGGCTTCCCGTACAACGCATACATCGCCTCAACTCTTGATTTCTTTCCATAGAACGTCGAAAACGGCAGCAGCAGTATGAGATTGAGAGCCCAGAAGGAGATCCAAAACCTCTTCACCGCTTTCGGATGCCTCTTCCAAAACTCAGAAATCCTGACGAATTCTTCCCAACCGACGACACCCAGAAGCAAAATAGCGGGGACGACCGGGAGGATGAACCGTTCCTGCTTGTTCGGAAAGTAGGAATGAAGCACGAAGAATACCAACACCGGGAGTACGATGAGAATCGTTTTTCTCCAGTTCCTCAGGAAGCCGTAGAGAATCAGGAAACTCATTGGAGGGATCAATGCCCCCAACACCAACAGGATGTAGTTGTACCAAGGCCCGGTCGTGTAGTCTTCACCATGTGCCATGTTGTAACGCACATACTCCATGAATGAGGCGAATGGAAATCCCCATGCGAGAATATCAGCTGTTCCCTGAACCAACATCGCCAGCAGAACGAATCCCGCTGCAAACCAGAACATTTCCTTGAACTCTTTTCTGAAGAGGAACACAACACCGACTGTCCCAGAGATGAGAAGTGTTTGATACCGAAAAGCAAACGCGAGGCCGAACCACAGTCCCGCGATGAAAACATTTCTCAGGTTGTCCCGCGACTTCAGCGCGTAATAGAACCCGCCCATCAATGGCGGGATGCAGACCACTTCGATCAGATTTCGAACGCTGAGAAAGGGAAGCACCCAGAACAGCGCAAGAACGAGCCCCGCTTTTCTTGCAACCTCGCGGCCACTCAGAAATTCAGCGATCTTGAAACCGAAGACAACAACAAACAGTGAATACAAGGCATGCAGCATCCGGATCAAAAGCATATTCGTCTGCGGGTCAGAGACACCTGCCGACTGAAACAGATTCATCAGAGCGTATTGAGTCGACGGGTAGACGATGCTGTGACCATGCGGCACGACGCGTCCGGTCCAATACGTCAAGTACTGCATGATGATGAACGGTTGTTCGATTGGACCAAAATGATCATCATGCATCCCATAGCCTTTGGAGAACACGGCCGCAACGAGTCGAGGGACGAGGGCGATCAGGATGATCGCCGCCAGGGGGCGCTCGTTCCAAAGTCGTTTCAGGGAGTCGATCATTATGCGTTCTCTGTCAAAATACTGCCTATCTCAAAAAGGAAAAGACAATCTCCCGCCAAGTCCGATTGCTCGCGATGAATGACAGCAACGAGTCATTGCGAGCGTTCTTTGCGAAGCAATCTATCCTGAGCATGGGACGGATTGCTTCGTCGTCCCAAAACAAATGCGGGACTCCTCGCAATGACTTCGTTGTACGTCGACGCTCTATGCCTTTGTGTGACATTCTTTTTTATGGCTTCTGCTTCTTCTTGAATGTCCAGAGGTCATTGATGAGATAGTTGGAAAAAGTTCCGACAGCGATGCCGATGAGGTTCGAGATCATGTAATGCATGCCAACAAGCTCTGTTAATGCAATGAGGATCAGGTAGTTTCCGAGGAAGGCCGTTACACCCGCACCGATGTGATAGCGAACGATCTTCGTCCAGAGTGTTCCTTCCTGCGATCTGTCCCGCCATGTCCAGAGGAGATTGACGGTGAAATTTGAGAGGATCGAGAGTTCGATTGCGATGACGCTCGCAATGAAATATGGAATCCTCGCGAACTCAGTAAACAGGTATAGGCCTCCCACGTTGACCACGACACCGCTGGCGCCGACAGTGCCGAACTTAATCAGGCGGGGGCTGAGGACTCCATGTTTAAGGTATACCAATACCTTGTTCTCATTGCTCTTGCTGCTGGCATCAATCATGGCAGTGCACTTCCGGGTGAGAATTTGGTTGGAAGGCAACGTACGGAATCAGGTGTGCAAAATCAACGAAAAGGAGAATAGGGAGATCCTGAATGCAATGAGCCGGCTGGGTCGCCGGGCACGTCGTGCTGATGATCCTCGGCGTTTGCGCTTTGAACGAATTTCGGAGTTGAACCTGACCGGTCAGTCGTCGCCGTCCCGGAACTGTTCGTCTGCGGTAGCAGAACGAACCCGGCACATCTTTGAATGATACTAGTTTTTCACTTCAGTAAAGAAGAGAGCCTCCGAGTTCAGACAATACCGGAATCCGGTCGGTCGCGGACCGTCATCGAAGATATGACCAAGGTGTGCATCACACCGTGCGCAGTTGATCTCCGTCCGCACCATCCCCCAACTTTTGTCGACTATCTCAGAGATATGGTCTTTCTGCGCGGCTTGGAAGAAGCTCGGCAAGCCTGTACCGGAATGGAATTTAGCTTCCGATGAGAAGAGCGGCAACCCGCAGCAGATACAGGAATAGATCCCGGGCCGTTTTTCATCGTTCAGCAAACCGCAGAACGGGCGTTCCGTTCCCTGTTCACGAGCAATATGGTATTGTTCAGGTGTGAGGATCTTTCTCCATTCGATATCGCTTTTCACCACCTTGGGCATGCCTTTGGAGTAGGTGTCCTTCAACGTTGCTGCAAAAAATGAACTGTCACGTGCTGTCGTCATACGATCTGCATCCTTGGCAATAGATGGAAAATGTTTACCGGCAAAGATAACCGTTCCGGTTATGACGAGAACGGCCAGTCCGGAAAATGTCCAATTCTTCTTCATGGGATTTCCAACATTGTCATTTCTATAACAACGGAGGAGGGAAAACAGTTGCATGACTTGAGCTAGAGATTGCGTCGGTCGTACCATCATCAATCCACTCCGGAAGGAAATCCTTGAGCCGTAGGACAGTCTTTTCTGTTGGTTGTGAGCGAAGCGCTCTTTGTCGTGCACAGTTGTTGGAAGCCAGAAATATGAGAGGCCCAGCGATTGTCGAGCCTCTCTTTTGATGTTTGCTTGCTGTGAGCTTATTTTACTATTAGGACATTTGTCCGCTTAGTGTTTTTTGTGCTTTTTTCTCTCCACAGCTTTGGATTTGACAGGTTGTGGTTCACCTGTGTCTACCCTCA
>JBGPAN010000166.1:0-7974 GCA_041480785.1 Bacteroidota bacterium
AGCAATGTGATGCTCTGCGATGCCTATGCGAACGCTCGAGAGGTGATTGCTGTCGGCCTCGCGTGGAGCAAAGTCGGGAACAACAAACACTCTGCGGACTTTGCTCTTGAAGGGAACTAACCGAATCCGTTTAATCCGTCGACGACCATAGCGTACACTCTGCAAAAGCCGGCGAACGTTCATCTGGCCGTGTATGACATTGCGGGGCGGCAAGTGAATATGATTGTAAGCCAGTATCAACCTGAAGGCCGGTACCTCGTGAAATGGAATGCTGACGATGGACAAGGCGCCAAGTTGGCGTCGGGGATATACTTCGCGAAGCTGCAGGTGGGAGATCAAGTTGCGATTCGAAAAATGACGGTCACCAAATAACTCAAAGGAAACTCACCATGTCGACAATGGATGCAACCGCTCATTCCGGGATCCCGGTCGGTCAGGTCCCGCTAGCGCTTCAAAGCTTGTGCTCGGAACTTTCGCATTCCGGGCAGTTGTACCTTGGCAAGATAGCGACATTGATCGACGAGATTGCTCCGAGACCTGGGAGCCTTCTCTATGTGTACGCGAAGAAGCTGGCAATCCGCGTGAATGGCATGGAACCTGTGATTTTCTCAGCTATTGACGTAACGACGCATCTTCAGGTGGCGCAGGTGTTTCTCTCGCTCACGACAGGTGCTGCAATCTCGTTCGTGGACTTTGTATCGCAAAGCTTTCCGTTTGTCATATCACAGATCAGAACTTCTGATGAAGTGCCCTTTCATCATGCCGCTGGCGATCAATCGCATCGCGACTTCAGCGCACTGTTAGGTGAGAGAGGCGTTGTGCATTCGATCATCCCGAACAAGTCCGAGGACGCGCTATTCTCAATTACTTCCAGGCTTGCGTTTGGAGCGATGTCTGAAGGTTCGATCGTGTCGGGGTCCGAGCAGGAGCTGCAAAGGGAGTTGGGACACTTTCTGTTCTTCCACAACAATTATCGTTCTATTCCGTGGCTCAATGGGAATACCCCTCTGCATAAACTGAAGACATTTGAAGGGTTTGCCGGCATCTATACGTTCAGTTCCAACGAGGAACCTCAGGGAGGATCTGGCTATCGCGGGACCGTGTCCCTTGTAACAAAGCTGCCATCATCGCGTGTTGCCAGAGAAGCTTGATCAACGATAGGACATTAGAATATCTACGGAGAAGTTCATGAAACGAATTCTTGTCATAGATGATGAAGACCAGTTTCGCCAGACTATTTGTAACATGCTGAGGCAATCCGGGTACTCTGTGTTGGAGGCAGAGAATGGAGAGAAGGGTGTCGCAATTGCGCAAACCCAACCGGTTGATCTCGTCATTTCTGATATCACAATGGGGAAGCTGGATGGATTTGGCGTGATGGAACAACTTCGTGCAGATCGGGCGACCAACACAATTCCCTTCATCTTCATGACGGGGTTATCCGACAGGGATGTTATGCGAAAGGGAATGAGCCTTGGAGCTGACGATTTCCTTACGAAACCATTCAGTGGTTTAGAGCTGCTGTCTGCGGTTGAGGCGCGTCTTGCGAAGCGCTCGGAACTGATGGATAACGCGGAGCAAAAACTTTCCCAGTTGCGCTCAAGCATCAGTCTTGCGTTACCGCATGAGCTCAGGACGCCGTTGAGCAGCATTCTTGGTTTTGCAGAGATTCTCGGCGATGAGAGCTGCGGTCTGCCTGCGACAGATGTCGCCCGATTCGGGAAACTGATTTATCACGCTGGCGAGCGCCTGCAGCGGCTTCTCGAGAACTTTATGATCTACGCGCAAATCGAAGTCCTTGGCAGCGATGCGGAAAAAACGAAGATCCTACGACAAACTCAAACCTCCAATGTTGCTGAGATCCTCAAAAACCTCTCCCAAGCCAAGGCAACATCTTATCGCCGAAGCTCGGACGTGACACTTGAGCTCTGTGACAGTCCGGTTGCGATTTCGTCAGGCTATCTGACGAAGATCTGTGAAGAGCTGCTCGACAACGCATTCAAGTTTTCTCCGGCAGGCACAGAGGTGAAGGTGACGACGAGCTCGACCAGAGAGAGCTTCAAT
Source organism: Bacteroidota bacterium (assembly GCA_041480785.1). GTDB lineage: Bacteria > Bacteroidota > Ignavibacteria > UBA10030 > UBA10030 > UBA9647. The sequence continues at coordinate 2,065 of JBGPAN010000166.1, forward strand.
ATTGCGATCACCGACCGCGGACGAGGCATGACGCAGCAGCAGGTCCAAAACATGGGAGCCTATGTACAGTTCGGGCGTAGATTTCACGAACAGCAAGGGGCCGGGCTCGGCCTCATCATTGCGAAGAGGCTCGTCGAGATTCACGGCGGGACAATAGACTTCGTGGCCACACCCGGAGGCGGGTTGACAGTGAGTGCGCGCCTCCCGGTCTCGCCGACGCCCTGATTTCTGTTCTTGTAGGTCGAGAGCGGCCGTGACTTGCCACAGCTCGTAGCGCACATGTTTCGATTCCGAGGAAAACACATGAACGAGATGCAGAATATGGAACCCACCCCACGCGCACAGACGCTCTGTCGTGAGACGATTCTCATTGTAGAGGATGATGAACCTCTCTTGCGATTGCTTCGGTTCTTTCTGGACGACGCAGGGTACAATGTGCTGAGCGCGATGAACGGAGAAGAGGCCGTCGATACCTACATCAAGCATCGCGGAGAGATCGACCTTGTACTCACCGATTTGGGATTGCCAGGGCTCACTGGAAAAGATGAAATGTTGACGCTCGAAAGAATCAATCCCAATGTCCGCATCATTTGTGCGAGCGGCTACATTGAGCCGACATTGAGGATGGAGATGCTTCAGGCAGGAGCGAAGGCGATTATCAGCAAACCATATGAGCCGCAAGAGCTATTACAGAAGGTGCGGACTGTGTTGGACTCTTGCACATAAGAAAGAAGAATGAAATCTCTCAAATCTGTGGTCGAATCGCTCAAAGGCTTATGTGAAAAATACCCGGCTGTTGTTTCCGGGTACTTCCTCGTAGGTTATTCGTTCATTGCACTCATTCGCATGCTCATCAGGGCGAAAAAAGGAAACCTCTTCGTCGAGGACCTCTGCGACGTGTTCTCAGCCCTTCCTTTCATGTGGCTTCTGGCTCTGTCCATCGTTAAACTCATGCAAGAACGATCCAGACTACGTCAGATACAAAATGAGCTGGCACGAGAACAACTGCAACGGCAGATTACAGAAATCCAGCTTTCTGCTTTGAGAAAAGCCGAGAAAGCTCTGCAGCACAGTATCAACAATCCGCTTGCTGTGATTGCACTCTCGCTTTCTCGCCTGAAGCGCGCAGTGCAGGTCGATCGCGATCTCCTGGACGAAACGAACGATATCGAGTGTGCCTCGCGAAGAATTGGGACCGTCTTGACAGACTTTTCCAGAACTCAGCTTCGATAGGCCGAGTAAGACAATTCCTGCGAAGCATGATCTGGTGTGAAAGAAAACGCACTTCCGGCCCCGGTGGGAGGGCCGGGAGAAGGGCTTTCTTCCAGCATGAATATGTAACTGCCGGGAATGCCCAGGCGCGTTCGCTCACTCAAAGCGTAACTTCACACGATTGTGATAATTGGCAAAAGCCCGCCCTGTCATTTAGACCACATCATGCCCTCCAAGAAGCATTCAAATCGATGTTGAAGATTCAGAAAATATTTCCAACCTTGTGTGTGTGGCATTTCTGAAAATCCACTGAAATGGAAAACCTGCAAAGACTAACGCTTCGAGCTGTTCTTCAACAAAGCGCGACCGAGTTTGCCGATCGACCAGCGTTGTCGGCAGTAGATGGGCCGATCCTTACCTATTCATCCTTCAACGCTCATGTCCAGATCGTTACTCACCTGTTGCGTGACCGTGGGATCGTCACGGGTGATAAAGTTGCCTTGCTGAGCGAGAACCGGCCGCACTGGGGTGTCGCGTTTTTTGCCATCACGACGATGGGGGCTGTCGCGGTTCCCATCCTTCCGGACTTTCACACCACCGAGATTCACCACATACTGGCACATTCTGAATGCAAAGCGGTGTTCGTCTCGAGGAAACTGTATGGCAAGGTGGAAGGGATCGAGCTTCGTCAGCTGGCTTCGATTATCCTGCTCGATGATTTCACTTTGGTCCCGCCGCGCACGACGAAAGAGAAACTCCTCGATTTGCTTGATGAAGGGGGGCGTGAATTCGCGAGATTGAGAGAGCGTGCGCTGAAGTTTGTCGGTCGAATCCATGAAACGGTCGAAGAAAATGACGTGGCAGCAATCGTCTACACCTCGGGTACCACAGGACATTCAAAGGGTGTGATGCTGACGCACAAGAACCTTGTGTCTGACGCGCTGGCGACCCGGCTGATCGTCTCCATTGGGCCTGAAGATCGCCTTCTCTCCATTCTTCCGCTGGCGCATATGTATGAATGCACGCTTGGATTGGTCCTCCCCTTACTCTCAGGGTCTGCGGTCTACTATCTCGATAAGCCCCCTTCGGCCGCGGTCCTGGTGCCTGCGATGGAACGTGTGAAACCGACGATCATGCTCTCCGTCCCGCTCGTGATCGAAAAGATGTTCAAGACCCGGATACTGCCGAAGCTCACTGGCTCGGCATTCACGCGCAGCCTGTATCGTATTCCCTTCGTCAGGAAACAATTGCACGGAATTGCAGGAAAGAAACTTTTGAAAACATTCGGAGGTGCTTTGAAACTGTTCTGCATAGGCGGTGCGCCTTTGGCTCCCGAAGTGGAGCAATTCCTGCGCGAAGCGAGATTCCCCTATGCGATCGGGTATGGACTGACGGAGACATCGCCGCTCGTGGCCGGTACGGGACACGAAAGGACGAAACGACTTTCGACGGGCCCGCCATTGCCCGGCACCAGTATTCGGATTGACAATGCCGATGCAAGCGGGGAGGGAGAGATCCAGATCAAAGGGCCGACGGTAATGAAGGGATACTACAAGGACCCGACGAGGACCGGCGAGGTCATGACAAAGGACGGATGGTTCCGAACCGGTGACCTTGGAGTGTTCGACAAGGAGGGGTACTTGTACATTAAGGGAAGGCTGAAGAACATGATCCTGGGGTCGAATGGCAAGAATATCTACCCTGAAGAAGTGGAATCGATTATCAACGAGTCAGAAATCGTTCTTGAGTCTCTCGTCTTTCAACAGAACAACCAGATTGCGGCCAGAGTGCATCTCAACTATGAAGTGTTGGATCGAGACTTTGTCAAAGATCGCCTGACTGAGTCACAGGCCCGTGAGCGTGTGAAGGGTCTGCTGGAGAGTCTCCGAAGGCAGGTCAACACTCGCCTTTCTTCATTTTCCCGCATTCACCAGCTTATCGAACAGCGGGAGCCGTTCGAGAAGACGCCGACGCAGAAGATCAAGCGGCATCTCTACGTGTGATAGCCGCTATCCGAGTCGTCGCGAGATGTTTTTGATCGGGACCTCATTTCTCGAAGGCTGTGCGGACGGGATATCATCCCGTCCTGCAACCTGGCCACCCCCGTCGTCCCGATGCGCTTTTGATTGGGACCTCATTTCTCGAAGGCTATACGGACGGGATATCATCCCGTCCTGCAACCTCGCCATCCCAGTCGTCCCGATACGCTTTTGATCGGGACCTCATCTTCCACAATCTGCTAGTGTTCGCGGCTCGTCGGTTCATAGATGTAGCGTACCCACTGAGCAAAGAATTCCAGGCCGTGACTTCTCCATCTGTTGACGGGAGTGTTCAAATCGAGGTTCGCGGGACGCGGAACATCGGTCCTTCCGAGTGCCACATCTCTCCGATATTCCTCAACGAGCCGGTGGGCTTCGTACTCCGGATGGCCGAGATGCATGAGAAAGCGTTGGTCGGCACTTTCGAAGATCGTGTAACCGCCGTTCTCTGAATGTGCGAGCAGGTTCACGTTCCCGCTGTCGCGTTCGGACTCGAGCACGCGATCAGAGATTCCAGAATGACGACTCTGCACACACCAGAAGAGATCGTCCAGCTCTCCCGTGACCGGATGCAGTCGGTTGAGGTTGCGGGTCTCGTATGCGCCGAAAAGCTTCTTTGCGAACATCTCTTTTTCAATCCCGATCATCTTCGCGAGTGCCATCCCTCCCCAGCAAATCCCGAACGTCGAAGTGATATTCTGGCGCGCAAAGGTCAGAATGGTCGTGATCTCATTCCAATAGCTCACTTGTTCGTATTCGATCTCCTCCACCGGCGCGCCGGTGACGACGAGACCGTCTAAAGGAGCTCTGGCGATTGCATTTTCGAAATAGTCGTAGTACAGCTCTAGATGATCCTGGTCCGTGGTCTTGTACGCGTGCGAGTGCAGCCGGATCCAGACGGGTTCGATCTGAATAATGGTGCGGCTCAATGGGAAGAGGAGATATGGCTCGTAGCTCTCACCCTTCGGCATGATATTCAGGATGCCGACACGGAGCGGGCGGATATCCGCACGATTGGCTTCTTGCTCTGAAATGCAGAGCACTCCGCGTTTCTCCAACTCCCCCCGATGTCGATGCTCATTCGGCAGTACGACGCTCATGGACTGAACTCCTAGTTCGTTGAGTGAGAAATGAAGACGATATCATTGAAAAGGCCGGAGGCTGTGAGTTTTGCGCCGGCGCCTCCTCCTCGAACAACGAACGGCTGTTGGTAGAGGCTGCGCGTCGTCAGGGAGATGATGTTGTCATTCCCGGAAAGGTGATAGAAGGGATGCTGGGGGCTTACTTCCTCCAAGCTGATCCGTGCCCGTCCATGCTCGAAGCGAGCGATGAAGAGGAGCGATCTGCCATGCTGCTGAGCCGCACGTCTCCTATCCTCGAGTGCAACATCCGCATCGGCGAGTGACGCAGCAACGTCGTTACTGCACAAGACGCTCTGAGGAAGATATTGCTCTATTTCGACATCCTTGAGCTCCATTTCAAATCCGGCTTCGCGGACGAGAATGAGGAGCTTCCTGGCGACATCGATTCCCGAAAGGTCAACACGAGGGTCGGGTTCGGTGAATCCCCGGTTCATAGCTTCCTTGACCGCCTCGCTGAACAGCTTTCCGGCGTTGACGCTGTTGAAGATGAAGCTCATCGTTCCTGAAAGTACTGCCTCAATGTTCTCGACAGCGTCACCATTCTGGACGATGTTCTTGATGGAGTCAATAATGGGGAGTGCCGCGCCCACATTCGTGCTGTAGCGAAACTGGGCGCCATGTTCCGATGCAACGAGTCGCAACTGGTGATAGAAATCCTGTGTGAGCGTGTTTGCGATCTTGCTGGAAGTGACGACAGAGACGCTCGAGCGAAGCAACTCAAGATACACCTGAACTGCGGACTCCGTCCCGGTACAATCGACCACAATGGAATTCGGCGCATTGTACTGACGAACCTTCTTTGAGAATTCAGGTAAGTCGGTCGGTTGACCGGCGGCTGTGAGCTGAGCTTTCCAAGTACTCAAATCAATGCCGCGTTCGTCGAAAAGCATGTTTCGGCGATTGGCGATACCGACGACTTTGAACCGCGTCCGAAGAGCGCACCGGGCGAAATCCTCCTGATCCTTCAGAAGCTCAAGGAGAGTGCCACCCACGAGACCCGGACCGAGGAGAAACAAATTGACCGTCTTTTGCCTCGAAAGAAAGAGGTTGTCGTGCAGCGCATTCATTGCCTTTTGCAGATCGCTTTGGCGCAGCACGAGCGTCAGGTTGCGCTCGGAGGAACCATGAGCGATAGCCCGTGGCGTGATTCCATTTCGTCCCAACGCCTGGAACACTTTGCCCGTAACGCCTGGGATGTTCTGAACGCGTTCCCCCACGATGGCAACGATTGAACAGTCGTTCTCGACTGTAATTGCCGAGATCTGTCCGTGGTGCAATTCGACGCGGAATTCGAGTTCAATGACTTCTCTTGCTGTGCGACTGTGCTCAGTGGCGATGGCAAGACAGATGCTATGTTCGGAAGAGGATTGGGTGATGAGATTCACTTCGATATTCTTCTTCGCGAGAGCTGCGAAGATCCTTGAAGCGATTCCTACGGTCTGCAGGATACCTTCGCCGGTCACTTTCAGCATGCTGATGCGATCGATGCACGCAATGCCTTTGACAGGAGACTCGTC
>JBGPAN010000167.1:0-7934 GCA_041480785.1 Bacteroidota bacterium
ACTTTGCCGCCGACTTCTTTCAGATTCCACCTCGCGGTGGACACCCTTGTCTTTGGCTAACGATTCCCACTATCAAGGCTCGTAGAGGACTTTCACCTCCAAGTTATTGCCCATGCCGGGCACACCAAGACCGGGGCGCTCAGCAATGGGCGCCCCGTGCACTTTCTTACCCTTGATCCAAACACTCCGCCAACAGTCCGAGAAACCCTCCGACATCGGTCACGATACCAATTGTTTGTTGTGACCCGCGGTCCGACAACTTCGTCACAACCGCCGGGTTGATGTCAACGCACACCACTCGCACCCAGGAAGGCAGCATGTTTCCAACACCAATCGAATGCAGCATCGATGAGAGGCAGATGACCATCGTTGCGTCGGTAAGCTGTTCGGCATACGCAGCCTGCGCTTTGATCAGATCCATCATTGTATCTGGCAGCGGGCCATCGTCTCGGATCGAACCCGCGAGGACAAACGGCACGCCGCGCCGAATGCACTCGAACATCACTCCTGAGCGCAAAACGCCGGCTTCAACAGCCTTCCGGATGGACCCATTTCGGTTGATAGTATTGATGGCGCGCATGTGGTTCTTGTGGCCTTCTTCAATCGGGACACCGCGTTCCATGTCGACCCCAAGGGACGTGCCGTAGAGCGCATGCTCAATGTCATGAACGGCAAGTGCGTTGCCCGACAGAAGCGCATCCACGTACCCATTGCGAATCAGGTCACAAAATGCCGCTCCGCCACCGGTATGTATAACGACCGGCCCGGCCACAAACACAATGCGTCCGCCGTCTGCCTTTGCCTTCTGCATCAACTCCGCAATTTTTTGGACGGCTGTCTCTGTGCGGCGTTCGGACGAAATATCGTTTGCCATGAAGGCAAAGCCGAGACGGTCTCGCTCCTTGAACTCCGGCTGAATGCGGACACCGTGGACGCCGCAAACGACCAGATTGCCCCGCCGGACATCGCGTAGCTTACGGCATTCCGCATGTCCATTCTCAACCACAATGACACCATCCATACGCTGGCGAGCAACCTCCAGCCACGAGCCTCCAATGCGTACAAACGTTCGGTGATTTGTGGTAGAATAGAAATCGTCGGGCACCACACAGTCGGCCTCGGCGGGACGCAAGAACGCCTCAGCAACCACTGTCTGGTAGCACCCAAGTTCAATGAGTTCCTCAAGCGTCCTGGCGAGAACCTGGGAGGTTTGAGCTGTCACCCGAAGCTGCAAATGAGAGAAATCTTGATTGGTCCGCCCGAGGTCGAATCCGACGACCTCGAATTCGGCGCCACATTCAATCACGCGATCGAAGATCTTTGAGAGGATTTGCGAGTCAACCAGATGGCCTTCTGCTTCAACGATTTCCGTGTGCATTGTCATACCCGTGATTTCTTGTTTTGACGAAGATACTCTTTGTATAGGTAATGTAACAGATTCCGGAGGAAATCAAAATCGACAATCCTTCGCTCCCCACCATCGACTTTTTGCTTTTGACAGGGACGCGTTCTTCGTACAATAGTGGTGCCATGAAGCTGATTCTGCTCTTCTTTTATTTCTTCTTTCCGACCGCTATGGCCATCGCACAAGACTCCTCCTTTGTTCAGAGAGACGGAGCGCTCTTGATGTTGGCAGGAAGATCGTTTTGCGCTGTTGGGGCAAATTGCTACTACCTCCATGATCTTGCCGTTCAAGGCTGGACGAGAACTCAACTTTCTCGAGGCGGCAGAAATGGACTTGGTGCGCTGGATTCTTCTTCAACTCTTGGGTTTCCAGTTCTTTTTGCCTACCTTTTTGTAGTGCGCCCGGGAACCGGAGCACGAGGATTCTGCGTTTAGACCACGTATGGAACCAAAGCGTTTCGCCATCATATCCGACATTCACGGAAACCTCGAAGCTTTAACCCGGGCATTCGAGGTCATCGACGAGGAACGTGTCGACGATATTGTATGCCTTGGTGACACCGTTGGATATGGGGCAAACCCCGTCGAATGTCTCAGGCTCGTCCGCTCCCGCTGTTCGATCATCCTCCTTGGCAATCACGACGCTGCTTCGATCGATCTCGCTGTGGCAAATCAATTCACGCTGAACGCACAATTATCTGCGATCTGGACGTTTGGCGCCCTTGACGAAGAGAGTAAAACGTTTCTCCGCAGCCTGAAGCCGACCCAGCCTCTGGGCGAGGTGCTACTTTCTCACGGATCACCGTACGAACCGGATGAGTGGCATTATGTCATCAGCGAGTTTGATATGCGCGAGGCATTCCATGCGTTCACCGAAAGAATCTGTTTCGTCGGACACTCCCACATTCCGATCATTTTCTCGGAACAGGGAGAGAGGGGTGCAATTGCACGACAGGGGCGGTTTATTGTGAATGTGGGAAGTATTGGTCAACCGCGCGATGGAAACCCAAATCTCAGCTTTGGAATATTCGACAGAGAACAGTGGGGTTATCGAAATCTGCGCGTCGAGTACGATCTCAAAACGGCTGCAAAAAAAATCCGGGACGCCGGATTACCCCGGGCCCTCGCTGATCGACTCACTGTCGGAATATAGAGAGAAACGCTACAATTGTTTAGGAAGATTTGTCGGGGAAGTCAGAAGAACAAGAAGTTGTTTTTTTCCCATCGTCGAAACCGCAACACACACCACCTCATCTTTTTTCCAGACAACCACGTTGCAGTTCGGGTGCATCGGATCGGTGTACCACCCTGATCTTGCGAGTGCGATCTTTGCAGCCGGCGGAAGAGAGAGCTGGGTTCCGCTCATGGCGTCGTCGCCGCTCGTTTCACAGACGTACACCCACTCGTCGCCCAGTTTATAGAGCAGGTGCGCTTGTTTCACGCCATTGATGTCAGAAGCAGAGCCACCGCACCAGTCAGACCCGCGTATGTAAGGAATCTGAACCCCGAATTGCAGAGAGCTTCTCTGAAAGAACGCACTCACACTTTCAGGTGCCGACGAGACCAGTGCGGGAGCAAGCTGGCCTGTTTTTAACAGCGCGAAGGTTTCGAAGGATTGATGAATGATATCATTTTCTGCGGTGTGCGCTGAAAGGCGCGATGACCGATCGCTCGGAATGCCGACCAGGAGGAAGAATACAGCGGCGACAGCTCCGCCTGCCAACGCGGGAACGAGAATACTGAACCGGGTGACCCTGGCCATCCAGGAATCGTCCCCCGATCCGGCAGCCTTGTATTCCTGATGCAGGGAAGTGAGAACGAGAGTTTGAATACTTCGGGGTGTGGGGATCCACGAAACGTGGCGTTGAACCAATTGCTTCGACAGCTTCTCCAGAGCAATCTCTTGGCGGCAGGGTTTGCACCGCTCGAGATGAGTCTGAAACTCGGTTTTTACATCTCTCGCAAGGAATCCATCAATCGCACTGCCAGCATACTGCTGGACGCCATTACAATCCACAGGAGCACCTCAAAACTGGATAACGATGTATTCTGTTATCCTCCCTAGTCGCCCTTAATGATCCCCTGTTGCTTGGCATATTCATACAATGTCTCCTGCAGCAGTTTCCGTCCTCGATGCAGTCGTGATCGGACAGTACCAATAGGGGACTCGATGAACTCCGCGATCTCCTCGTACGTCAGCCCTTCGATATCACACAAAATAACAACTGTTCGAAAGTCATCTGGAAGGCTTTGAAGCGCCTTTGTTACTTCATCACCAAGCAGATTTCCGTACAGTTGCTGCTGGAGATCGTTGGGATCAGTCGACTGAGCGCGGATCGAATTATAGAAGTTCTCGATGTCATCGTAATCAACCTTGTCCGGTTCCTTTGTCTCTTTCCGGTATCGGTTGATGTACGAATTCTTCATGATCCTGAACAACCACGCACGAATATTCGTTCCCTTCTCATACTTATCCCAGAAGCGATATGCCTTGAGATACGTTTCCTGCAAAAGGTCCCGTGCGTCGTTTTCGTTCCCCGCCGTCCGCAACGCGAAGTTGTACAGCACATCCATGTGAGGCAATGCTTCCGCCTCAAACTCAGCGTGCTTCTTCTTCGTTCCGCGAGAAACACTTGGCTGTTTCAGAGAAGCCATCGATCGTCTTTACTCTTCACTGTACTCGAACCACCTTCGTTTATCACATGTGAAGAGAGGGGCAACCTGCTGGTGGAACGTGAACGCTTCACCTGGAGTTCCAATCTGAAGACTTCCGGCAGGCAACCTCCTCCGTGCCACCGGAAGGAGATGCGGTTTGTGGATGAATCTACTTCAACTTAGGAAAAACTCTTTCCGCGTGCAATACGCAGATTGACGGGTATTGATGCTCACTCCTTCTTCAGGAGCGACTCCACTTTTTCCATTGATATTCGCTGATCTATCTGGATTTCAGCACCCCCAACAACCACTCCATGCACATCGACTTCCCGAAATGCCCCATGCGTGCGAAGATCACCGATATCGACAACCTTTGCAGCCAGTTCGACTTTTCGCGTCCGCGGATTGAGCTCTTCGTCAATATTGATTCCAATATCCACGGTAACTGCCGAAACGGCGTCGTTTGCTTTCAACTGTGCATTCCGCAACATGATATCGTAAAGATATTTCGTGTTGAACGGAAGTTGTTCATAAACTTTCACGTCTGCGTGCTCACATTGGTCGGCTGCAATGCTGTACAACGTGGTAAGCAGGGCCACACAATTCAACTTCCGGATGAACATCTTCTCCCGGTCACCGGGCCATCCGCCGGATTCGATCAACACCGTGCTCGTTCCCCATTTCTGGATGTTATCACCAAATGCGCGCGGCTCAAAGGCATCATCGTACTTGGAGACATTCTTCGGGATGAATTCATGCAGAACCAACGCGAGCGTCGCGGCCACCTTCTTGGCAGGCAGGCGGACGTTGTTGTCGGAGCGCGACTCGTCGAACGCCGGAGCAAGGAGCGCGATCGCGCTGACATTCTGTGTTTCGCCGACAGAGCATCGTGGATCCTGGTCATGCAGGTTGAATCCAAAGTGCGGCCGGTAGGTATCGCGGGTTTCTTTCAGGATTCGGGCTTCCGGCGTTTTCAGCGCCAGTGCATCTCGGTTCATGTCGATCGATTGTGCTGTACGCCGCTGGAATCGTTCGGCACCATCCGGGTTGAGCATGGGGAGGATCAGGAGGTTCAGTTTGTTCAGTATTGATCGTGTGATAATATGATTGGGTTCCTGCGAAAAGAATTTCAGAATATCCATGATTGCCATCGTCGCTGTCGATTCATCGCCATGCATTTGCGACCAGAGGAGGACGGTGGTTTTTCCCGCTCCCAACTTCAGCATGGAAATGGTTCGCCCTTCAGCTGAGCGTCCAACCGGTGTCATGACGAAGAGCTTCTGGTCGCGCAATGGATCCAGCCATTTGAGCATGTCCGCCTGCGAAAAGCGTCGCGATGTGATTGCGGACATTTTGAAGTTCTCATATTTATTAAAAAGTTCCCGGGCGAGCGCTGTATCTGTCTGCGCCGAGGCGGATGAAAGAACCGTGCTCATACCGACAATCCAATAAAGTGATTTCAACATGATGTTTTCGATGGGTGTGTCTGAAGGGTATTCTCAACGGCATTTGACTCCCCGGTGTTGCCACAAGCTTAAGATAGCGCGAAATTCGGTAAAGCGCATCACGAACGATACTTTTTCGCCTGAAGAGAAAGAAGCGGTAACTTCTGGGTGAAATCGCTGGTATGACTTGCAACAACAAGGTCGGATTCATCATCCGACCTTTCGACCAATGGTAAGTGCTGAGGTATTTCTTAGAAGGGGCGCGCGATACGAAACATGAGACGCGCGGGTTCACTGCGATCAGTTCTCCAGACAAACGCGACCCTGAACGACCCACTGCGCGTTCCGATCCCAACACCAATATCGTGCTGGAAATCTGAGAAGTGTATGTTGTCGAATCCATCTGTCCATAACGCCGTCGCCCGCATCATGCGAACAAGTCCGGCATCTGAGAAGACAACAAAGTTCACTTCCCGCAACAACCAGCTTGGCCAGAAGGCAATGTCCCCAAGAAAATCCCCGTTAAAGACAAGCTCTGCGTTCATCAGGAGCATTCTATTCCCCGTCTCCCCCTTGAACGGAAATGCCGGTACGGTCCCCAGCCCGCCCATATCAAACGCTCTCTGGATGGGAAGCACACCTTCCGAGCTGCCAACCCTCACACGAACATTCAGATTGTCGTACCGTCCCAATGGCTGATATCGCCGTATGTCTCCCACATACCGGTTGAACTCAAATTCACTCTTCATACTCTTCTTCGCGACCTCCGCAGTGGCGAGAACGCTCCATCCCTGCGGACCGTAGATCGTTGTGGTCACCGTGCTCAGGCCAGCCGAGCCCACGACGCTTCTCATCATGCCTTCGTTGATCAAAGGATTCAATCGGAACACCTTGTTGCCGCCAAAAAGCGACCACTCGGTTTCATTCGTCATTGATTTGTATTCATCCGACAGATATCCGACTTTGACTTGACCCGTCAGGTAGTCCTGCTGCACCGCATATCCCGCGTTCACACCAAATCCATCCCGCCGGAAGTAGTCGCGAAAATCTTCGTGAATGAAAAACGCTGCCGCCGTGTTCTCACCCAGTCCAATCAGCCAGTCCTCTTTCGAATCTGTCAAGCTGTGTCCTTCAATTTCAAACTCGAACAGTTGCCCATCATCGAATGCAAATTGCCTGCTTAAGCCCAGGTTACCGCGCACGTTGTGCGATTTGAATCCGTATCCGACGGATCCATACGTGCTGTACAGTTTCTGACCATCCCAGTAGTACCGTTTTTCGGATCCCAGTCCAAGGAAGAGACCTTCGACACGATTGTACCGGAAAATGAAGTTATCCAGATTGGTTGTTTCTGGAACCCAAATTGCGTTCAACCGGGTCGATGCTCTGCGAAAATCCTTCGCTTCCTCCCGATACGCTTTCTCCTTCCGCGAGCTGCTTTTGTCGATGTAGCCGACGACAACAGCATCGTCGTCTTTTATAACCTCACCATTGATAACCTTGACATTCCCGCTGATGTAAGCGTTGTCCTTGATTTTCAAGTCGCCGCCCACCACCAGGACATCGCCATTGATGCGTCCATATACTGTCAGGGTTCCGGCTTTGACAACCACATTCGAGTTGACCGTGTCGGTTTTCTCGATGACCGTGTTGCCTTCGTAGGTGACACTGGTGTCTTCGTCAGCGATGAAGGCTGTGTCGTCGGTCGGTAGTTTCTTGGTACGCACGAGAGCGTGTGCGTTTTTCCTAGGAGAATCGTCCCCGACCCGTCCGGAGAATGTTTTCTCGATCGAATTGATTACTTCTTCCACGATGGATCTAACGCGTTGTCCAATATCTTCGCGGTTGTCCGTGGACGGAGTGTTATTTGTTTTCGATTGTGCGTCTATTGCAGGCAGGAAGAATATGGTGAAGAGTACTACCAGCACTAGTCTGGACAAGAGGTTCATGGCGTCACCTTGAAGAGAGATTGAGAATAGACCCACTTAAACCTACGCTGTTTTCTGAAGAAAAGTTGCGACAACGACACCACAACTCTGCGGTCTATGCTTCCCGGAGCACCTGTATTTGTTTGAATCGGAAGGATTTCCAAAGAGTGCGAATTTTGATATATTGGTAGTAGTGCCTTGCTGAATATGCCGAAGATATGGCGTTGCCACAAGATTTCTTACTAGAAGTGGCACTAGTGGACTGTTACGCTAATTAACTGATTTATGAGTATCTTGCATACGTCTCTTCACTTGCCACATTCAAAGGGGGATGTATGCGCAAGCCAAAATATCCAGTTAAGCTGTCGAAGAGCCAGCGCAAGCAATTGCTGGACATTGTCCGCACAGGGACACATTCAGCACGGGTGATCAACCATGCACGGATATTGTTGATGGCAGAACAAGGCCTCACGACCAAACGGATCGCTCAAACGCTTTCACT
>JBGPAN010000168.1:0-7931 GCA_041480785.1 Bacteroidota bacterium
CAAGTACTTACAGACATACACTACAGTATTCAGAACCCAAGTGATCCAAATCAGTTGATTCTATTCAACTTTTGACCGGACAGTAGTGGACTCGATGACCCGATCACTCGATTCCATTACTCTTTGATCAATCCCGTGCACTTTCTTTCGGGTTATCGAAAGTGAGAATATCAAAAGGGCAAAAGATTGCCCAAGGTATATCGACGTGCTAGTGAACTTCCTGGATTGAAACGTTAGTTCTTCTTGCGCCGCATGACGACAACGGTGATATCGTCAGATTGGGGGTAGCCGGCCGCAAAGGTTTTTACGGCCGAGACAAGATGATCGATGATTTCAGATGCGGGTGCGTGCTTATGCTGGTCGATCACAGCTGCGATGCGCTCCTCCCCGAACATCTCCTCCTGCGCGTTCATCGCTTCTGTGACACCATCGGAATATGCTACCAGAAGACAGTCTTCATCGAGAGGAACTGACTCCTGTTCAAACGAGAAGTCAGGCAGCATACCGAGCGGAATGCCGCCGATCTTGAGACGCTTCGTTGCGACATTGCCAGAGCAAAGATAGGGATTGTCATGACCGGCGTTTGAATAATGGAGGTGGTGATGCTCGAGATCAAGGATGGCATAAAAAAGAGTTGCAAACTTTTCCGGGCTGGTACTTTGATACAGCAACTGATTCGAACGCTCCAGGCAAGTCTTCGGTGATCCGGTGGTGAGAGTCTGTCCTCGCAAGGTTGCCTGAAGGTTTGCCATGAGTAGCGAAGCAGGGAGCCCTTTGCCAGTAACGTCACCGAGACAAAATGCTAATCGATGCTCGTCGATGGGAATGAAATCAAAATAGTCTCCTCCAACCTCCTGTGCCGGGATGGTCTTGCCGACGATTTCGTATCCCGCAATACTCGGCGGCGACTTGGGGAGCAACTCGGACTGGATGCGAGCGGCAAGTCGTACTTCCTCCTGCATCTTGACAAGCGTCTTCTCTTTTTCGTAGAGTCGGGCGTTCTCGACAACCTGTCCGGATTGCCCGGCGATGATCGCAAGCAATCGCTGGTCGTCTTCTGTGAAAGGCTTGCCATCCTTCTTGTTGTAAACTGTCAGGACGCCGCGCAATTCCGACTTCGCCATCATCGGGACTGCAATGAGTGAGCGAATGGAATCGTCCCAGGGTATGCCGCGGAAACGTTCGTCGTTTTTTGGATCGTTGATCACCAGCGGCTTCTTGTTGAGATGCATCCATCCAAGAAGCGCCTGGCTGAAGTGGAAGTGCTCCTGCTCCTTCGAGCTCACCATTGTTCGCACGAGCGTCTTCATCGACTGGTTGGATTGTTCTTCCACAAGCGTGATGACGCCTTGTTCGGCACTGATTGCACGCAGGGAACGCCGGACAATCGTCTGGATAATCTCCTGTGTGTTGAGCGACGCACCGATTGCCCTGGCGAGGTCGTTGAGAATAGAGAGCTCATCGACGGCCCGTTTGAGTCGCTTGTTCTCTTCTTCCAAAAGGCGCAACGACTGATCCTGAGACGGCGGCATAGTTTGTCTGTGAGTTGTCCACTGAGGGAGAAAAGTCCCTTAGATTACAACAACTTAGGGGGGGAATTGATTCCAAAGTACAGAAAACGGGGGGGAGAATCAAACGCCGGGAAAAGTGAGGAAAGGCCTCTATAAACAGGGCCTCCAATCAGCGATCAATGACTGGGTGACCGAAATGCCGGACTTGGCGCTAGGACTATTTTGGCCAACTCTCCTTTGCCCACCGTTCCAACCCGGGCTGCGGCTTCCACTTCGAATCCGGTTCGAAATACTTCCATAACTCCCGTGACACCTTTCGAATCAGAACGAATCCTTCATTGTCGACCTCATCTCGCTGGTCTTGTTGGTTCTTTGTGATCACGCAGAAAACATAGTCACCCGACGGTGCATTCACGAGGACAACCTCGGACTTTGATGCACTAACGTCTCCGCTCTTTGAGGCAACGTGAACATCCGGCGGGATTTGGGAAAGCGCTTCGCCATCCCAATATGGTTTTGAAAGCACCCGGTACATCTCTTCGCTGGATTCCGGGCTTATAGCCTGTCGCCGATAGATCATCAACAAGAGATCCGCCATTTCACGCGGGCTTGTCTGCCCCCAGCCGTACTTCTGCCAATCGGCTCGCCGGCCCGGCGTGCGGGAATTTACACGCGTCTTGTGAAATCCCTTTTGCTCAAGCCAATCATTGACGGTTGCTCCTGTTCCGGCCAGAAGTTGCATCCACAATGATGCAGTATTATCGCTGAGGGTGATCATCAACATCACCATCTGGGCAAGCTGTGTCATTGCGCTGTCGCGAAATGAGCCCGTAACACCGTCGTCATACTTCAACGAGTCTCGGTAGACGAGAATCTGGTTGTACTTCAATTCTCCCTTGTTCATCTTATCGAAGATGCCACACAGGATTGGCACCTTGATCATACTCGCGGTAGGGAAGAGTGTATCTGCCTGGAGCGATGCCATCTGGCCCGAACGCAGGTGTCGCACGAAAATACCGACGTCACCCTTGAAGCCGTGTACGATGTTCTCGAGTTTCAGCTGAAGGACGGGATCCGGCTGTTCACGAACCATCGTTCGCGATGAAGTGCACGACATTAAGAGGAGAGACAGAAAGGAAAGAATGAAGATCTGAACTCCGGAGCGAATGTGTGTGGTCATTGAACAAATTCCCTATTCGTTTTTCAACACAACTTGCTCGCCGATGGTGAGCAGCTTAACGCGGTCCTGCATTCTGCGCTCTTCAATGAGGGCCTGCATCAGCTTCTTTGCATACCCAACTTCTGGCTCCAGCCCTTGGAAGAACGTATCATGGTGGATGGGGATCATGATCTTCGCGCCAAGGTCCTCGAAGGCTTGAAGAGCTTCCGCCGGGTCGGTGTGGACGCGCTTCATGAATTCACGCGGTTCGACAGGAGCGATGGGAAGCAAGGCTACGTCGATGTGAAACCGCTGGCCGATCTCCTTGAAGAACTCCGGATTGTATCCTGTGTCTCCCGAGAAAAAAACCGTCGTGCCTTTGTACTCAATCACATATCCGGTCCAGGGACGAGCCGGACCCCACAGAACATCAAAGCCATACCTGCCACCGAAATGTTGAACCGGAACCGGCGTGATTCTCAGGCTGTCTTCTTCAATGGTCTCCCACGTTTTTCCTTCGCGGGTATTGGCGAAACCGAATTCCGGAGAATACTCTGCTCCCCCCGGAGGCAGAATGAGAGTGGCCTGCTTCGGAAGCATATCGAGGCTGCCGTAGCTGAAATGATCGAAATGGAGATGTGAAATCAGAACGGCGTTCAAGCGAGTGATTGCCGCGGGATCGATACCCGGTTCAACGGAACGCTTTGCCAGGAGACCAACCGTCTTGGTAAACACCGGATCTGTGATAATGACCTTGTCGTGAATTTGTATCAGGACGGTTGCATGGCCCACCCAGAGGATGGAAAGTCCAACGTCGGAACGGATGGGGTCAGCAACCTTGTGGATGACGGGCCGAATCGGTTCGGTCAGTTGGTCCACCGCCCGAGCAGTGAAACGCGAGACGAGCGGGCTACAGCCTGAACCGTAGAGCAAGACAGCAAGAAGCATTGAGGAAGAGACAATAAATCGGATGTTAGAAGGAATCTCTCGCACGAGTCCGTGGCAGCTTGATGATCTTGATTTTTTGTCTTGGAGAGCTCTTGAGTGTACTTTTAGTCGGAGGGATGAGATGATTTATCGGCAATGCAACACACCCCTCGTTCCTCGTCAAAGTCCGTAAGACTCCTGGCTTTGCAGAGGCTCGTCTGTTCGATTAGATCGAACAGACGGCTGCCGGAGTCTGACGACCCTCTCGCCACACACCGGCCATCGCACAAGAGGAGACGTTTTGTTCTGATCGTCACCGCCAGTCTGGAGAATCGGTGCATTCTGTCCCCTCTGTGTGCTGGCAAGTGAATTGGGGAGAGGGGACAAAAGGGGTGTGTGCTCTTGTTATTTCCTATGAACGTCGTCAGAAGAAACGAAATTCAATGGTCCCCATCCACATCTGCGGATCAGAGCTGTGCTTGAAGTTGAACTCGACGAGCCCAAAGAGCGTTGAAACGCCGACAACTTCGAACCAGGGGGAGGACCCCGCGAATGCGTATTTTGCCACGCCAACATTTAGTCCGAGGTATTCTCCTCTCTCTATCAGCGGTATATGGCCGATGAGCTGCGCAGAACTGCCAAAATAGGAACTCCCCATCTTGCGCGTGGAAATCTGACCTGTCGCCTTGAGCTCAATGGAGCCCGTGAACCGCGCCACCTGCGAAACTTTGAAAGAGTACCAGGGTGATACGAGCCGGGTCATGCCGAACGAATACAAAAGAGGGGTCGCTTCCCACTCGAATGCAAACGGAATGTCACCGGGATGTGAGATCACCATCATGCTGGGAATTGCCTGGAATGTAAGCCATGAATCAAACCCGGATGCGGAATCCCGTTGTTCAACTTGAGCAAGCGTGGAAGAGGAAAAAACGATGGTGGCAAAGACAAACCACAGGAGTGGGCATCGGGAATGAGACCAGAACTGCATCGACGGTGTGTTCACAGGCTCGTTCATATCAAGAAAACGGTTGAAGTAGGAGATCGGTTCCTTTGACCGAGAGCCGGGCGCGCAGAAAACAGCAAGGGGCAGCATGTGGCGCTGCCCCTCAGGTATTGAAGTTTGTTAGTTGACGATCTTGGCTGTTCTCAGCTCTTTTGCTAGTCTGTCCGTCTTGTAGATGTTTTCTAGAGCTTCGAGGATACCCGCAGAATGCACGCTGACGCATCGCATTGTCTCCTCGTTGGAGATCAAATCGTTGGGCAGGCTTTCGATGTTGCCATCAAATGCGATTCCGACGAGTTCAAGGTTTTTGTTCACCACTGGGCTGCCGGAGTTGCCGCCGATGATATCGTTGGTCGACGAGAAATCCAGCGGAGTGCTCATACTAAAACTTGCCGGTGGATTCACCCAACGCTCAGGAAGCGCATATGGGAACTTCTTGCTGAAGGAGTAATACCGGTCGTACATGCCGTAAAACGTAGTAAACGGCGGTGCGATTGTTCCGTTGTACTCATAACCCTTCACAACTCCGTCAGCAATGCGCAAGGAGAATGTTGCGTCCGGCGGGATGGAGGTGCCATAGATACCAAACAGTGCCCTGCCAAGCAGTTGCACCTTTCCTTGTTCCTTGGAGGTCAGGTCGGCCCACTTCTCACGGACTTCCCTTGCACGCTCTGCCGTTGTCACGACGAAGGAAATGAATGGGTCGCCAGATTGTAGAATGTTGTCTGGACTGCCATTAAGGAGCTGCATCACTTGGTCTTTGTTGGAGAGGATGGTGGATTTGCTCAGTTCTGCGGCTGCAGCGCTCGGTGTACGACCAGCAAGAAGCTTGTTCAACGCCGCGTGGCTTGTGCCTAAACCCGCTCTTATGTTGGTCAGATTCAGGGTAAGCACCTCCTGCTCAAAGTCAGCATTAATCGGTCGATAGAATCGCGCCTTTAGCGAGTCTAGCATCCTACCTTTGTATTGATTGCCGCGCCGGTCTTCAGGCATTTTCATCTGGTTCGCGAACTCGATGAGGTTTGACGCCAGCGAAAAGTACTGAGAGATGCCTATGCCCCTGAATGTGTAACTCTGGTACTCGCCATAGATCTTTCCTTTTTCCACCTGAAGTGCGGCGACTTCATCCCAGATGGGTTCGTATTGGGCCTTGAGTTGGGGGTTTCCCAGGACCGCTTGTTTGAACGTCTGCTCGAAATCTCGCTTCTTCGCCATCAGGATACGATCATGCACTCCCTTGATTCTGCCGGCATAAAGCTTTTGCGAGTTGGCGGTGTTAAGAAGTGGCGTTTGATATCTTAGTCGCTGTTCAGGATGTTTTGCGATAAAGTCTGCATAGAGATGAACCATGCTGTCAAAATTCTTGAAGTTATACGGAACTGAGAAGTCTCTCAGGAATTCAATCTGTGAATATGTGAGAAGACGGTTCGTGCGGCCGGGGTTGCCGATGACAAATACAGCATCGCCCTCCGCCGCCCCCGTCGGGCTCCATCTGAAGTAGTTTGAAGTTTTCAGGGGCTGGCCGTTGTCATCATAGACGCGGAAAAAGGAGATATCAAGGGAGTACCGCGGATACGTAAAGTTGTCGTAATCGCCGCAGAAGTATTCCATGGGTAGCTCAGGCGAGAAAACGAGCCGAATGTCGTTGTATCTCTTGAAGCCGTAGAGGGAGAACTTTCCGCCGTTGTAGAAATTCATGACATTGCACTGGAGCTTTGTCTCATCGCGGTAGCGCTTCTCAATATCTGCAACGGCTCTATCACGATTTGCGACGCGCTCATCCTCCGTCTTGCCCCTTTCAAACGCCTTCTGGACTTCGTCGGTGACGTCTTTGATAAGCACAAGTTGGTCGACGATGAGGTTCGGGACTCTTCGTTCCTCGGCAAGTGTCGCTGCATAGAACCCGTCGTCGGCGAGAGCTTCGCCCGGCTTGGTGACAAGATCAAGAGAACCGCGAGCACAATGGTGGTTGGTGAACAGCAGTCCGTCCTCAGAGACGAAAGAAGCAGTGCAATTGGGAAGTCTCAAAGCCGCCATGCGAGCCTTGTCGAACCATGTTTTGTCCGGAGTAAAGCCGTAGGTTTTCTTGAAATAGTCAACAGGGGGGAAATCAAACGTCCACATCTTGCCAGTGTCGAACTGTCCGGCTTTTACCGTTTCGACACTCTGGGTACTCTCGTGGGATGCGGAGTCTACCATCGTTCTGAGAGCGAGGGAGCAACCGCTGAAAGCAAACACTGTCGCTACCAGAAAGATGGAGGACGATTTCATAAATGCTTTGAACATAGAAACACCTCGTGGAAAGTGATGAATGGATGGAATTACGAGTGTCAAGAATGTAACAAGAACTCTCCGTTCACGCAACGAAAACCCGCCACACCAGCGAAAACAGATCATGGAGCGTCAGAATCGCTCAACAATTCCGAGAAGCGACAAACCCATCACGCAGAAGTTGAACTGTTTCCCGACAGCTGAAACGCTGCCGACAAAAGGGCTCCCGCAAGGATGTACTCCAACGTGCCGTAGAGGAACCACTGCAGCGCAACGGAATAAGGAATCTGAAGCGTTGCGTAGGAGTTGTACGCGTGAGGGAGAACGATCATGAGTGCGGCGTATGTTCCATAGCGCACGCCCTCGAGCAGACCCTTTCCTTCGTATCCCTTTGAAAAGAGGAATACAAAGAAGAATGAAAAGAAAGCGCCTGTGACAGGTAACATCCACAGTTTGATCTCAGCGATCGGGCGCCAGATGTGCGGAGAGTGGCTGTAGGTGGGACCGAGGAGAATGAAACCAACCAATCCCTCGACGAGTTGTGTGGTCACAAAAACGGTGACGAATCCAATCCAGATTTTCTTGTTCATCATTTGCTTCCTCAGTGTGGAGAAGAACGGCTGACCGCCGAAATTTGGATGTCTGTAGGATGGAGGGCAATCATCTCAGTACGAAACACGAAAGTGCAGATGTGAGAAACAATGAAGAACAGCAACGCTTGCGCACAATTATATCAAATATCGTACAAGAGTCAATTCGCAGATTCTTGCCCTGCCATTCATGATGAATTGATTTTTAAGGTAGATTTTGATAGGTTGATTCGACGCACATCATCATCAATCTGGAGATATCCATGATCAGCAAGAAGGAACCACAACCTGCCGCGGTCAAAGAGCGGATCGCTCGATATCTCCGCGTCGCTGATTATATGGTCAAGGAAGGAAAGCTTGAGGAATCGGTCATCCAGATCGAGAAAGCCCTTCAGCTTGACCCGAAGAACTACTATGCCCGCTCATTTCTCGAGCGCTTGCGTTCCCAGATGGAGAAAATACAGCAACGG
>JBGPAN010000169.1:0-7889 GCA_041480785.1 Bacteroidota bacterium
ATGGTGTCGATCCGTTGTTCGACGGGGCGCCATCCATTGTTGAATCGGTACCGTGTTGGATGCTGGACCGAATCGACTTCCTCAATGTAGAAATCTTCATCGTCCAACATTGCGTTCGTGAGCCCCCACGCGATCGACTGGTTCCGCCCGATCACCACAAACGGAACTCCTGCGATTGACGCTCCGAAGACATCAAGGCCCGGAGCGGTGACATGCAGTTCGTACCACCTCCCTGGTGCCGAAAACAAGAGATGAAGGTCATTCGAGAGAATCGGTTTTCCGGTGGTGGACTTTGATCCGGCAATTGCCCACGCGTTGCTGCCTGACTCGAGCCCGGGACTCCCGAGGAGTTTTCTAAACTCCTGGTCTGACTCAAAAAGCTGCGCTGCCATGAATGCCGACTTCTTCCCTTTGAGTTCCTCTGCAATGATCAGGGGAGCCCCATCGGGCCAAATTGGGAAAATCTCTCCAGCCTTCGCGGCGCCAAGCTTCTCCACCAGCTCAGCGAGGACGATATCAACCCAGCGTGAATAATTAAGCTCCCATGCCATGAGTCGACTGATCAGAAGTGAGTGCTCAATCGTCCAGGCTTCTGGCTCAAAGTTCAAAAGATCGAATTCAATTGGGTATTTTCCTTTGTGACCTGCGATATAATTGTTGACACCGTCAGCGTACGCCTGTAGGGCTCCCCTCGTCGTATCATCGATTACTGGGGCGGTCTTCTCAGCCTGACGCCAAAGACCAAGTGTTCGGAACATCTTGTCGATTTTCAGCGCGGGCTCCCCGAGAACCTCTGCCAATCTTCCTTGTCCAGCGCGACGGATAAGCTCCATTTGCCACAGCCTGTCCTGTGCGTGAACATACCCAATGGCAAAATACGCATCATAGTCTGATCCCGCGACCACATGTGGCACTCCATAGTCATCACGGTATACATTGACCTGACCGTGAATCCCTGGTACATCCAGAGTACCATTCGTCACAGGATATGACTTCGTGATGAGATAATAGAAGAATGCGAATGCTGCAATGACAAGGACGGCGAGTGTGCCGGCAATGCCGAGAATGACCTTCACTCGAGCTGGCATTGGGAAAATGGAATGTTGAGGGAAGGAATCCCGTTTATTGACTACTCCAGATCGGGATCAATGTAAATAAAGTTGAGTGGTATATCAATACAACAGCCCTGTTCTTCTCTCAGCGTGAACCCAAGAACCTTGCTGCACGACGGAGAGACAGAGCAACTGCACCGACTTCACGGGCAACGGGTCAGGAGGATCCCCATAAACACGGCGCCCTGGTGCCGTCAGACACCAGGGCGCCCCTCACGATAGCACATTCGTTGAACTCAGAATCGATACGACAAAGTGACATTCAGAGAATTCGTGTTCACAGATTCACTCGTTCGTGACGCCGCAGTCGCTAATCCGGGGAGGTAGTAGTTATCGCGGAAAGTTTTCCATTTCCCAAGAGCTATCGAGCCATTGACGAAAACATTCTCGTCGACGGCAATTCCGAAGCCTCCTGTGAAGCAAAGCTGATCATAGTCGCTTGTGTTCTGATCGGCCAGGTAGGGCGAGGGATTATACACCGCTCCACCGCGAAGTTTGAGACCCAAGTTGAAGAGGGTAACTTCCGCACCGCCTCTGAGATTGGTCGTTGCGCGAAATATTTCCCGTATGACACGGTTTCTATCGATGAGATCCTGATTGTCAGTGTTGGTGAATTCCATTTGCGTCCAGTCCGTGTATTCCGCATCACCTGCAAGCAAGAGCCAATCAGTCACTTGAAAAGAAACCCCACCGGAGAAGACGAACGGTGACCGGATGCTGTATTTTGTGGAACCGGGATTCTTCAGTTGGAAGTGATCGCCATTGTCGAACCAGCTGTCTCCAACGTCAGAAAAGTCTTCAGAAATGTCATAGTACGTCGGCGTACGAACGGTGAGACCGACTTTATACCTCCCCTGTTTGCGGTACATCAACCCGACGAGACCATTGTATCCGCTGACATCGCTATTCACCGAACTCTCATATCGGAAATGGTCAAGATCGAAGGGAGGACCGTAGTGGTAGATGTTTCTCACGTCGCTTTCCGTGAAGAGTCGATCATACGTGTATGAGCCCGAGACAAGGTTGAGGCCAAAACCAAGAGTAAGACCTTTGGCAATTTCGATCGCTCCGCCAAGAGACCAGCTGTTGAGTCCTCCTCCTTCACGAACATTGCCCTCTTGTTGCACGCTATCAGTCACATTTGGATAGAGCCTTCCCCTCAATGTATCCGAAAGGAAAATCTGGAACGGAATGTTGTTGTCGAGGAGACTCTTTCTGTCCGCGGCGGGCATGCTGTTGAGATTCACATCAGGAGTGAGAGCTTCAACAATCGAATTACCCGGGTTGAATCCTTTGAAGGATGCAGTAGTCGAAAAGTTGGAAACCCTGGCGAATCCGAAGGCAAACACGAGACTTCCTCGTTGGGTCGGGACCGGATAGACAAGACCGATATTGTTCAGATTTGTGACACGGTCGTTCGCGTTCAGCGTACTCCCGAAAAACGTCGCATCGTTTTTGTAGCTCGAATTCGACATTCCAACGGAGAATTCATAGCTCCGCAGTGATGCGAGTCCCGCTGGATTTGTGAAAAGAGCAGAATAGTCGTCGGCGAGGCCTATGGAGACATTTCCCATTCCAGTTGAACGCGCACCAACCCCGAGGTTGAAGGTCGAAAATCGAAGCACATCTTCAGCGAATTGCGCATAGAGGGATCCTGTCGCGACGAGTACTACCAATGCGAAACCCAGAACCGTGCGGGTAATTGATATTGACTGGTTTGGTTTCATGATCGTTCTCTTCATTGTCCTACTTAGTCCTTCCCAGTTCGTGATGCCCCACTACTCCTGCTTCCTCCACCACTCCCACCGCTGCTGCCGCCAGAACTTGGAGCCGGGCTTGAAGAGGGAGAAGACGGGGCCGGAGCTGGAGTGTACGATGGAGAACTGCTTCCTGTCGAGCCGGACGATGTGCTGCCCGTTCGTGACGAACCACCACTATAGCCAGAGTTGCCCGAAGTCGGTGAAGTGGAATACCCTTGGCTGCGGCTTGTTCCACTGCTTCGAGGACTGCTGCTAGACGGAGCCCGACTCCCGCCTGAAGGAGTGCTCTTGACGCTAGGAGCAGACGATCGACTCGGTGTCGCCACGCTTTGCCCTCGGGATGAGGATGCAGGTGCATACGTTCTCGTTGTTGCTCGATTCACTGGCGTCCCACTCCTGCGATTCGCAGGGGACACCGCTCCTCCTCCCTGAATATTAGATCTCCGACTTGCTGGCGATACATTAGGAGAAGAGCTTACTGATGCTCTCACACCTCCAGAGAACCCCGAGTTGCGAGTCAAACCGGATCGTCGATATCCTGCATCCCTCGTTTGGTTGCGCTTTGCTCCTATCGCGCTATATGTCACCACTGGGTATCCGCCGTACCCATAGTACGGATTGTAGCCGCCATAGTAAGGATTATAACCATACCCGTAGTTTGAGTATCCGTACCCGTAGTAGTTGTAGGGATAGCCATAGTAGCCTGGAAATCCGTAGCTATTGTAGAATGGATCGCCGTAATAACCGACCCCCCAATACCATGACGAAGGATAGTAGAAATCAAATCCGGTGCGGAAATGGCCTCGAACGTCTTCGTCGTAGTCGGAGAGCCCCCGGACAGCAAGGGTGTCAGCATCATCGTACGCACGTGACTGTTCGTACGTTGGCCTGTCTGAGCTTTGGTCTTCGTCCCGCGTTGTGGCTAGCTGAGTGTAGCAGCCTGAGGCGAAAATGGAAAGGGCAAACAGGGGAACCAATAGACTCAAAAGCTTCATCGAGGATTTCATGGCTTCAACACTCCTTCTTTGATCTAGCTAATAGCGTGCAATATTGATGCCACCCAAGCCTGAGAAAAAGCACCGGTGTTGAGCAAAAACCGGGGTTTTTCGGGATCTTTCCAAAGGAAGTATACACTTTTGTCAACATAGAAAATGCGCCTGTCTACAGAAAGAAACATTAGAAATTCCCAACATATTCGATCTGTATCGTCCTGTTACCGACTGTGATATCCTGTTGGTTCTTGAAGATATCCTTGAGATCCAACCCCAGGACCAGCCCTCTTCCCCAGTTCCACCGAAGGCCCATATTGAAATAGCCTCGCCCACGATTGCGACCGAGAGCATTTGCACTGTTATCATTTAGTCCGGCATCGTATTCAGCGAGTACTGAAATGTCTCTGCCAACCGATTTCTCTGCGCCGACAAAGGCGTTGAGGTCTTTGTCGCCGTCTTCCCTTTCCGTTGAGATATTAAGTCCTCCATGCAAGCTGAAATTGCCGGCAAGAGCGAAGTTCTGGCTGAGCACAACATAGAATCCCGGCGACTTGATGGTGTATCGCTTAAGGTCTTCCACATAGGCTCCTTTTCCCTGCCAGTCAAAACCGATGGCAAGAGCCGGAGCAATCGAGCTCTCTTCCATAATCCGCAGCTTAACGTTAACGCCTGGATATGGATTCATCATTGGTTTGTCGGCACCCAAGATATTCGTGCCACCATACGAGATGCCAAAATTGAATCGATCAAGAAGTCCGACGGAGATTCCAAAGAGAACGCCCCCTTGTTCAAAAAAACTTCCATTCAAAGAGTATGTCCCGCGATGCAACATTCCGGCGGTGGGTTTGTCAATGATCATGGTCGGTTCAACTGAGGCAGATCCGCCTGCGTTGGATTGCGCAAAGGAAGAGCTGCCAAGCACAAGCAAGAGAGCGCAAGAAAGAATTGCTTCATTTTTTGTCATCACAGGACCCTCTCAAGCTGGTCGGTGAATACATCACAACCCCTATCCCCTCCGCCAACCAGTGCCTTCCTTTTTGTCTTCAAGAGTGATACCAAGTTTTTTCAGGCCATCCCGAATTTTGTCGGACAATGACCAAAGTTTTTGTGTCCGGACGTCAGTTCGAACTTCTACGAGCAGCTGGACAAGATCTGCTTCCTGTTCAACGTCGGAAGCGGTCGCTCCGGACTCTTCGCCGATCAGGCCCAAGACAGTGCCGCCGAGTTCGCGAAACATGTCATCGATAGAGCGCAACGATCCGACTGAGAATCTGTTGTCAAGGCTCAAAAGAGCATTCGTTTCCCTCGATAGATCGAAAAGCACGGCAATCGCTTGCGGCGTATTGAAATCGTCATCCATCGCCGCGCGGAACCTCGAGCCATATACACTAAGGTCTATTGCAGCGTCTTGAGTCCGGTTCCCTCCGGAAGCTCTTGTAATCTCTTCTCTCAAGTTTCGAATCGTATTCCGCAATTTGTCAAAACCAACCTTGGCTCCATGCAGAGCTTCATCACTGAAATCCAGCGTGCTCCGATAATGGCTTTGAAGAATAAAGAAGCGGACAACCAGGGGATCGAATTTCTCAAAGGCATCCTTCAGGGTCACAAAGTTCCCAAGGGATTTCCCCATCTTCTGACCGTTGAGCGTCACCATGTTGTTGTGGATCCAATACTTCACAAACGGCTTGCCGGTGGAACACTCGCTCTGGGCAATCTCGCACTCATGATGAGGGAACTGGTTCTCAAGGCCACCGCCATGGATGTCAAAAGTCTGACCGAGATACTTCATCGACATCGCTGAACACTCAATATGCCAGCCAGGATAGCCCTTGCCCCACGGGCTCGGCCACTGCATGATATGTTCCGGCTCAGCCTTTTTCCACAAGGCAAAATCTGCTGGATGATGCTTCTCCGGGTTTACCTCCACTCTGGCTCCAGCCTCCATATCCTCAACGCTTCGACCGGAGAGCTTCCCATATCCCCTGAATTTCGAGACATCAAAATACACTGAGCCGTTCGAAACGTATGCGTATCCCTTTTCAAGCAACTCCTTGATAACCTCAATTTGCTCGATGATGTGTCCTGAGGCGCGCGGTGCGATATCCGGTCGCAAAACTCCCAGCGAGTCCATGTCTTCAAAATAACTGTTCGTATACATTTCGGCGATCTGCATCGGATGAACTCGATCGAGCCTTGACTGCTTCTCGATCTTGTCTTCACCTTCGTCCGCGTCATCGGTCAAGTGACCCACATCGGTGATATTCTGAACATAGAGCACTTTGTAGCCGGAAAAGCGCAGATACCGAACGATGACATCAAATGAGACGTAGCTCTTTGCGTGGCCAATGTGCGAGTGACCATATACCGTCGGACCGCACACGTAGATCCCAACCCGCCCGTCGTGTAACGGTTTGAATTCCTCTTTCTGCCTTGTTAATGTATTGTAGACCTGCAGTGCCATGGTTTGTCGTCAGTTTGCTGGGTGATGGACTGTTTCTTCTACTTCCGAGCTAACCCCATGAGTTCCCGCGCGCCTTTGAGTCCGGCTTCCGTCACCTGAGTTCCGCTCATGAGCTTTGCCACCTCTTTGACCCGTTCCTCGAGTTCCAGTTTCCGGAGACGGGTTTTTGTGCGCTTCTCCCGCTCCACTTTTTCCACCACAAAATGCGTGTCGGCAAGTCCGGCAATCTGCGGAAGGTGGGTAATCGCCACAACCTGATGAAACTGCGAGAGACTTTTGAGACTCTTACCAACGCTGACAGCGATGCGGCCGCTGACACCGACATCAATCTCATCGAAGATGAGTAACGGCAGACGTTCGGATTTGGCAAGAATCGATTTCAACGCCAACATGACCCGCGAGATCTCTCCTCCGGACGCGACCTTTACGAGAGGCTTGAGATCTTCTCCGAGGTTCATGGAGATATGAAACTCGACACTGTCAATTCCCTTGAGCGTCGCCTCGAAGTATTCCCGACCGAGCTTGACATATACGCGCAGCGGTTGAGAAGAGCCGTTGGACTTACCGATCGAATGGTTTTCGACCTTGACGTCAAAGCGAGCGTTGGAGATTCCAAGCTTTGCGAGCTCTGCTGCGACCGAGTTGTTGATCTTGCCGACATGTTCACGACGTTTGGCCGAGAGCCGCTGAGCGGCCGCTGAACATGCCCGGCGCTCTTCCTCGATCTTCTCCATCAACTTCTTGATTTCCCCCTCGAAGTTCTCCGCGAGTGCGAACTCTTGGCCGATTTTGTCGCGGTGTTCGATGATCGCATCCACGGAGCCGCCGTACTTCTTCTTCAGCAGTGCGAGTTTGACGAGGCGATCGCGAATCTGTTCCAGGCGCTCCGGATTGAATTCAACTTTGGAATTGTAGCTTTGAATGAACTTTGACACTTCACTGACGATAGCGACCGCCGACGCACATTCGTTCTTGATTTCTTCAAATGATGCATCGATGCGCGCGAGATCTTCGAGTTGATTCCGTGCGAGTACCAGTTGGTCATACACCGCCTTCTCCCCCTCATATAACATCTGGTGGAGACTCGACGTCGCCTCAAAGAGCTTCTCAGAATTCTCAAGGATCTTCAGCTCTCTTTCCAGGGCATCTTCTTCACCTCGTTGCGGGGCCAGAGCATCAATTTCCTGAATCTGAAACTCGTAGAGGTCCTTCCGCTCGCGGAGCTGCCGTTCCTTTGCCTGCAATTCCTCCATAAAGGAAAACAATGCAGTGAGCCGGTTGTAGGACGCGACGTATTCTTCTTTCAGTCCTGCCAGACCTCCAAAATCGTCCAGCAGATCGATGTGAGTTTCGGTCCTGAGAAGCGATTGATGATCGTGTTGACCGTGCAGATCGACGAGGAGATCGCCGACAGCCTGCAAAACAGACAGCGCCACGGGAGTATCGTTGATGAAACAACGATTGTGCCCTTTGGCCGATATCTCCCTTCTCAGGATGAGATCGTTCGAGAACTCAAGGTCTTGAGATTCGACAAAGCCGCAGACCCGCTTGTTGCCGGAAATCC
>JBGPAN010000170.1:0-7868 GCA_041480785.1 Bacteroidota bacterium
AATTCTTGAATCGATCCCAATCCTTCGCGTATTCTGTGCGAACCTTGAGACCCTTCCCGTCCAGGTATGTAGAGACGAATTGGTCAATCAAGCCACGGCGAAGGATGTTCTGCGTAAAGGACGTGAAGGCGGGCGACTTGACCACATAGTCGGGAGTGATGCCTCCACCACCGTAGACAATCCGACCCGCATGGGTCTTGAAGATCGGACGTGTCGAATCCCCTTCTGCCTTATGCTCGAAGTTCTCCCCCTCCTTCTCCTGACGATCGAAAGCCTCTTTCTGATATGTCTCTTTCTCCTTCCCTTCATATTCCCGCTGAATCAGCCTCCCGCTCGGAGTGTAATATCGCGCAATCGTCAGCCGCAGGCCCGAGCCATCCGTAAGCCTCCACTGACGCTGAACGAGTCCTTTGCCAAAACTCGTTTCACCGACTATGAGACCCCTATCCCAATCCTGAATTGCTCCCGCGACGATTTCACTTGCACTTGCTGAGTAGTTGCTCAACAAAATGATTAAGGGAAGATTCTCAAACGGTTGTCCCGTCTTTGCATAGAATACCTCCTCAAATCCCTTCTCACGAGCCTTCGTGTAGACAATTTTGTGGGGAGTCTTTTCTGTGCCGCCATCAAGGAAGAGGTCAGCCATCTCAAACGCCTGTTCCAGCAACCCTCCGGGGTTCGCCCGCAAGTCGAGAACAAGCCTTTTCATCCCCTTTTGTTTCAGTCGAACCAGGGCCTGACTCACTTCGACATTCGTTTTGTCGCTGAATCGATTTACGCTAAGATAACCAACCTCGCTACTGACCATCAGGGAGACATCCACGCTGGTGAGGGCTATCTTGTCACGAACAATTTCGTAGTCCAACAGTCCCTTCTCGCCGGGGCGATAGACACCAATTTTGACTTTCGTCCCCTTGGGTCCCCTCAAACGCGCAAGAACCTGTTCATTCTTGTACCCGATTGAGGAGGAATCATTAATCCGCACAATGCGGTCGTTCGTCTGAATTCCCAATCTTGCAGATGGTCCTCCGCCGATTGGCTCAACAACGAAAATGGAGTCATTGCGGATCGTGAATCGGATCCCGATTCCTTCAAACTCCCCTTTGAATTCCTCCGTCACCTGTTCGAGAGCTTTCGGAGCGATGTAGACCGAGTGCGGATCGAGTTTGTTGAGGAGTCCTTCGACGGCCGCTTCGGTGAGCTTCTTCGAGTCCACCTCCTCGACATAGTATTTCTCCGTCAGGCTGAGAACTTCGCGGAACTTATTGACCTGATCATCGATGATGTCTTTTGAAACCAGTTGCCGGATTTCCATCCCTGCGAAAAGGCTCACTGCAATCAATATGAACCCAGTCCAGATAGAGATCTTGCTCTTCATTATCATTCCTGTCGAAAAGATGCCCAAAACAAGCCGCTGAAGACGTTCAGTCTAGTCTAAATTAGCGAAAATTGCCTCAAAAGCAATGAGAAAGCCCGGAAGGACAAACGCGGTCGCGGAATTGGAGTTGCAGAACTCTTAACAGCGTCAAAGATCGACTCTTACACCCAGTTGAATTTGCCGAGGAGCATAGTACGCGGATGGATCGCCCAATTCCTCGCCGATTCTCTCACTGTGAGTCCATCCATCGAGAGTTTCGGTTATTGAGCAGGTTCCGTGACCTTCTGAATCGAGGTGGAGTTTCCAGAACATCTTGAGACTAACGAAGAAGACATCTGTCATTCTTCGTCTTACGATCTCTAGTACTTAATGGTTAGTGAGGCGGACGGATAGAAAGGAAGCATGTTGACACTCTGGCCTATCTTCCGATCGAAATAGAAGAAGTTCTTGTTGTCATATAAGTTCAGGAAATCGAGGCCGAGCGAGACATCGAATCCCAACAGTGTGAAAACACAGGCAAAGTTCGCGTCAAGCCGATGGTACGCCGGCAGGCGAGCCGCATTCTTCGCCCCAAGCATGAGATACGGCGACCCGTTTTCAAGTTCAAATTGGCCCGGCAATGCGTTGCCGAGTGTCAGCTGGTCGAAATAGCCCACCGTCTGCGAGAATGGGAAGCCGGATCCGTACTCCCATCGAAGCGACATACTAAGACCTTTTGCCGGCTGGGCCACGGCCATCAGGTTCAGATGGTGTCGTCGATCATAACGCGGATAATACATGAGTCCCTGGTTGTCCACACGGGCCCAGCTCAGCGAATACGCGAGGTAGAGGTCAATCCAATCAATCTTGGATCGGAGCATCAATTCAACACCGGAGGATTTCCCGGTCCCCTGAACATAGTCGGGATCGGTCGGGTCCACTTTGTCGCGGTTGAACACGACGAGAGAATTGAAGTTCTTGATATATGCCTCCAGGTTCAGCGAGGTTTGCTCTGAGAGGTTTCCGGAGAGTCCGACGACATAGTGATCGGCCTGCTCGGGAGGAATGTTCTCCGGTACCTTGATCCAGGCGTCAAAGATTGAGATAACATCATCTTCGTTCCCCACGGTGAGCATTCGTTGAGTGAATCGCCCGAATGATACCTTCGCTCTCCATGTGCCGAGGAGAAGACCGCTCACATTGAGCCGAGGTTGCACCTCGTCAGCAAAGTTTCCTCCTGTCATCAGAGAACCCACCTCTATGTGAAGCCCTCCGTCAAATTCTAGACCCTCGTATTTCGCCATGTATCGAACCCATGCCAACGGCTCGATAAACGTGGTGCTGAGGCGTTGCGGCATGCCGAGGGTGTTCACGTAGGAATAGTCCAAGGAGGGAACCCCAAATTCGAAGCCAAA
The DNA here is from genome assembly GCA_041480785.1 of Bacteroidota bacterium. Taxonomy (GTDB): domain Bacteria; phylum Bacteroidota; class Ignavibacteria; order UBA10030; family UBA10030; genus UBA9647. Next base: position 2,773 of record JBGPAN010000170.1, read on the forward strand.
GTAGTACAGATCCTCCGGGCCCGTGTACAGCGTGGCAGAGGTGCGCAAACCATAATGCTTAACCGAGGTTGAAGCGCGGCTTATCAGTTTCGACGTTTTCGCATTCCGTTCAGCGTAATACGCGCTTCCGAACACCAACCATTGCAGGAAAAGCTGTTCGCCCGGCATCGTCGAGCCGGCAACAGCGAAGCCGTTATTACGCCAAGAATAGTCTGGCTGATCAGGAGATGACGATTGAAGTCGATCCCCGCTGGATAGGAACGTTGCATCGAATTTCTGCACACCCCCCGGCTGGGTTGAAAACTTCAACGTTGCATCGTAGAACGACACCGGGATGTTCTGGCCTACGATCCGGCTATATGTCTGAGACGATATAGACTTTCGGGCATCGACTAAAAGCGAGGAGCTTCCGATGACAGGCCCTTCGATCTCCACCTCCGTCGAGAGGAAGTTGATGTTCGCGCTTCCCGTTAGCTTATCGGCGCGGCCATCGCGCGTCAGCACGTTGACAACCGAGGAGAGCCTTCCTCCGAGTCCCGGAGGAAAAGCACCAGTGTACACTTCCACGTTGTCGACCACATTGGGGTTGAACGTGCTGAAGATCCCAAGTGCATGGAATGGATAGTAGATTCTGATGCCGTCAAAGAGGAAGAGATTTTGATCGCCTGCTCCTCCCCGGACGTAGAACCTCGAGCTGACGTCGCTTGTCGAAACAATGCCGGGAAGGATTTTGAGGGACTGGAGGAGATCTTGTTGTGCCGCAACGGGCACGGATTTGAGCTCCTGTTTCTGAACGACATGGACGCTCGTCGACATTTCCAGCTCGAGGCGTTTTCGCGGAGCATTGACGAGTACTTCCTGAATCTCAATCGCGGTGGCCGGGAGCTCGAAATTGAGTTCGAGGGCCTGATCATCGTTGAGGGAGACCTTTTTCATCACACTGACATACCCCATCAACCTCGCCTCGATTTGATATGTTCCGGGCGCCAGCTTGGGAATATAGTAGAAACCGATATTGTTCGAAGCTGCACCCCGATTCGTGCCGATGACGGAAACATTCGCAAATGGAATGCGTTGCTTTGTCAGACTATCGACGACGACGCCATAAATGTTGGCAGTCTGCGCGCAGAGATGCTGCACAAACACAACAGCCAGCACAAAGAGAACAGAAAGCCGGTATGAATGAGAGGCTCGCATTATCTGTTCCCGTTAAAATTCTCAGGCAGGACGAATGTCAGTGAATCGAGAGAATACGCTCCTACCAGCCCTATGCCTCCATCGATTTTGGAGTAGACTGGTTGATCCAACCTGATCGAGAGCGGATCCTGATACGTCCGGAGTGATTTGTAGTAGCCGAAGAGATTTTGGTCAGCCTGGAGTACGACCAACACAATCCACTTATAGATCAGATGGGTATCGACGTACTGTACTTTCGTAAGCTTCTTAATGATCGATTGCATATAGCCGACCTTAAACTGAACAAACACTTTGCTGGTCTGAGGAGACTGAGTCAATTGCAAGTATTCTGGCCGATCGAGACTGTATGTGGTGTCGGGATCTGTAGGTGTCAGAGGTACCTCGAAACGTTCTTCCTGCCATCGTGCGTTCTTGAGAACATCATAGCAGATGAACATGTGATACGTGTATCCCTTTGCGATCGTCGAGAGATCCACGTTAAACTGGATGACTTCATCGGGCCGGCTTGAGATTGGATCAGACATCCGGGGCCACGACAGAGGATCGAGGACGATAACCGATTTCGACGGCACAGTGACCGAAGCAGAAGCGACCCCAAGAGACGGCGAGGAGACAAGGAGATTGTAGGATTTGCCGCCCACGGGCACAAAGTGGCCGAGCGTATATATCCTCAATGGCAACTTGTATCTGCTCGTGTCAGGTCTCGCAACGGTAGTATCGCGAAAGAACAGAGATTTACCATCTCCGGTGATGCTGACAGATACGTCGCGAACGGCATTGTCTCCATCGTACGTGTTGGGATCGAATCCCGTGGGCATGTAATTGGAATTGACACGGACGAATTGAACATTACGATCCGTCGAGAGCACAGAGAAAACAACCAACTGCTGCTCGAGCGGTGCTCTCGGGTCAAACGGGTTGTTACACGCGACGATCCACACCGTTACTAGCACAGGAATGATCAGTGCGCGAATAAGGATCGTAAAGACTCCTGCCTTCCGCAAAGCCCCGGATGTCTCGTTTCCGATCATTTCAAAAGCAGCATTTTCTTCGTCGCCAGAAAATCGCCGACACTGAGCCTGTAGAAGTACACGCCACTCGGGAGATTCTTTGCATCCCACAGTAACCGATAGGAACCGGGGGATTTGACCTCATCCACAAGTGTTGCCACTTGTCTCCCAAGCAAATCAAAAAGCCTGAGCACGACGGAACTTGTGCGCGAGAGCTCAAATTCAATCGTTGTCATCCCATTGAAAGGGTTCGGATAGTTTTGGGCAAGGGAGAACACACTCGGTACGGACGTTGCCTCATTATCCTGCACGCCTGTAGGAACGACGCTGGCGAGAAGGGTCCGAAGAATGATGCCCCGATCTCCGACAATTGTTCCCCTATCGACATCCGTAAAATGAACCGCATACAAGTCATTTGATGTTTCAGTGGCTTGCCCAATCCATGAACCCCCAGCATCATTGGAAACAAGAACCGCCCCAGCCAACCCTACAGCAAGAACATTCACTCCATTGACAGTCCACACACCAGTCAGGTTCGAGTGTGTAACCGCCGGCTGCAGCGTCCACGTCGTCCCACCGTTGAGCGTCCGGAGAACGGTGCCCGATTCACCGACAGCGACTCCCAGGGACGGACCCGCGAAAGAAACACCTTTCAGGTTCATCGTCGGAGGTGGAACGACTCCCGTTTCAGGATCTTTCACCCCAGCCTGCGCGAACCAGCTGATTCCGCCATCTGTAGAGCACAAGATAAAGCCGCCCAACCCAACAGCATGGACCGTACTTGCGCCGCCAAACGAGACTGACATGAGTTCATTCGTCCACGAGGCAGGAACCTGAACCCAATTCAAACCACCATCGATCGTTCTCAATATGCAGCTGCTCGTTAGCACCTTCCCAGTGACAGAGGTGCTGTCCTCCCGACCGACAATGATGCCCGTAGACGAGCTGCTAAAAGCAACACTGCTGAAGAAGAAAATCGCAGATTCTCGTTGGTATTTTGTGTACTGCCATGTAACACCGCCATTGGTCGACCGAAGGATCGTGCCATTGTCGCCTACGATAATGCCCGTGTTGGCTGTCGGAAAATCTATTCCCCGGAGTTCCTCGGTTGTTCCGCTGACCTGCGCCTCCCACGAGACCCCTCCATCGATCGTGCGATAGATGGACCCTTGATAGCCAACGACGACTCCTTTCAGAGCATCTATAAATCGCACTGCATAGAGAGGTACTCTTGGTCCTCCCGTCTGAGAGGTCCAAGTTGCCCCCGCATCGGTCGTACGTATAAGCATGCCATCGGAGCCGACTGCAAAGCCCATGTTCGGGGTGGCAAATCGAACGGCCGAAAACCATGATGTGGTCCCGTTCGACTGCTCGGACCACGTGCTGCCTCCGTCGGCCGTCACGAGAATCAATCCGCCATCGCCGACTGCAAAGCCTCTGTTGACGTCTGCAAAATGCACGCCCCGGAGGATGACTTTCGTTACATTCTGTTGAAGAGACCAGTTGGCACCGCCGTTGGATGTGCGAAGAATCGTACCGAATTCACCCACGGCAACGCCATTGTTTGCATTGATCATGCACACATCGAGAAGGGAGAGTGCGATGGGTCCCTCCAGGCCACTGACTTGCCTGGACCATCGCACTCCACCATCTGTCGTCCGGAAAACTGTTCCTGATGATCCCACAAAAATGCCATTCTTCCTGTCGACGAAAGTAACCGAATAGAGCGTGACGAGGGGCGTGGCGAATTGCGGAGCCCAGGTGATGCCTCCATCGTTCGTTTGATAGAGGGCACCGTTGGATCCCACCGCAACCCCATAACTTTGGTCCACGAGGCATACATCATTGAAGGTAATCGCGACGTCATACGACTTGCCCGTCCAGGTCTTTCCACCATTCGTTGTCATGAGGATTGTCCCCTGGTCCCCCACCACGACACCTCTGCTCGAGTCGATGAATGACACTCCTCTGAGGGGTATCAACGTCCCAATCGCAACCTGGCTCCAGTTCCGCCCCTCATTTGTTGTTTTGATGAGTGTTCCATAATCACCCGCGGCGAAGGCGACATTTGAATCGACGACCGAAAGAGATCTCAGATTGTTCCAGCGGTCAAAAGGAATCTTCCAAGTCCAGGCTTTCTGCGGAGCCGCCACCGGCTTCGCCAGTTCAGCGGCGACGCTCATAACCAGTTGCGCTGCCCGCTGGACCATTCCACGATGGAGCTTGTCAGACGTATCGGTAGGCTTCAAGAAGTACGGATTTCCTTGGAGAATTTGTGTCGCCGTCCCCTCGGAAATTTGAAGAGCCTCATATCCTGCGAAATCGAACGGATACGAATCCCCATCACGTGACGAATCGATTGGAGAATCGAACTTCATGCCAAGCGCATAGCGACTGTTAAAGACAAGAGCTGAATCCACGAACGCAGAACGCTTTAGATATGAGCCAACAACAACTCGGCTGGTATCGGAAGTGACGGGGTAGCCAACCATGTCGAGATTCATGACCAACCGAATGTCCCTCCCCTGCGCCTTTGCCAGGGAAACATAACGGTTGCTCCCAAGCAAGCCGGTCTCTTTCCCCGAAGTTGCAACAAAGCGGATGGTCGATTCGAACGTCACGGTTTTCAGGAGACGCATCGCCTCGAGAGCGGCGGCCACTCCACTTCCATTGTTATCGGCGCCGGGATCGTTTCCCGAAGGGCTGTCGTAATGGGCAAGAATGATGTATTCTTTTTCTGGAGAGATTGATCCGGTCATTGTCGCAACACAGTTTCGCGTGGTGGAGTACAGTGATCGAGGGATATTCTGGTCCCATACCTGCCAGGTGGAGCCGCCGTTCGTGCTCCTGTAAATACCCGCAGAACTGCCAAACGTCAGAATGGATTGT
>JBGPAN010000171.1:0-7865 GCA_041480785.1 Bacteroidota bacterium
GAATCATTCTTACATGTCAACGAACTTAGGTTGACTTTTCAGGCACACAATCCTGTCTATAGAGATTCCTGGCGAGACCCAGAGACTGGTTCTGCCGAAATCTTCGTAGGAATCATGTGTCGTGGATCCGGTGGCCGCCTGAAGGTCAGAGTCGTAGAATTGCAGCAGACCTTTGGGTACCAACTGGGTCGAGGAGTGAGTCTCAGCCCTTTGGAAGGAATGGGAGTTGAGTTGGTACTCCATTTCTATCTGAGTGGAATAAGAGCAGAAGTCATCGGACCCTCAAAGGGTGTCAACTAATAGGATGTTCACATCCCCCCCTTGCGAAATAGGGGCCAGGATTATAAGACCAATGGGGCGATCCGCGGATGAATGCTAAGACCAAACTCGAACTCACCTGGATCGGCAAAGACACCTTTCCTGCGGCAAGACGAATCGGCCAGCCCTGACACCATGAAATCACATGCAAAGAAGATCCTCGATCACATTCTCAATTATACTGAGAGCGAACGAAATTCCTTGGATCGGTTCATCGATCAAGGTGAATACGAGCCGGCAATACTATTCGATGCGCAGCAGGCCAAGCTCCTAAGAAATCGTCCGGCTCTCTTCTGGAAGCTTCAAAACTTGAGGAAGTTCAAGGGCTTGGATAGAGACCAGAACAAATGATCACTCACATTCTGATGCTCCGGAAATTATTGAACGAACACACTTGACTGAGCCTCGCGACGCTCAGCCACCGTCAATCGGAAGAAGGCAGCGTTTGCGAATCCGACATCACCTTCGGATGAATAGGAACCAGGAGACAAGTCGAGCATCGCTCTCGATACTTGTTCTCGATGAAAGCAGTCACAAGAGAATAGGAAAGAGGTCCTAGAATTCAATTATGCCGACTCTAAACTGGATAGGAAAAGAAGCCGTTGTCAACCACCATCTCCAGGTTCCCTTCCACCTGCTCAAGGATGTACCAGATCTTTCGTGTGGGGACCCGGGAAGCGGCAATCTCATTGTGCAAGGAGACAATCTCATTGCCCTCAAGGCGCTGCTGCCATACTACGCCGGACTAGTGAAGTGCATCTATATCGACCCGCCGTACAATACTGGCAACGAGAACTGGGTTTACAACGACAATGTGAATAGCCCGATTATCCGCGAATGGCTTGGCAAGACCGTGGGCAGGGAAGCCGAAGACCTCTCCCGTCATGACAAATGGCTGTGTATGATGTATCCGAGGCTCGCTCTGTTGCGACAATTCTTGCGTAAGGATGGCGCCATTTTCGTGAGCCTCGATGACAGCGAAGCAGGACATTTCCGCTTGCTGATGGACGACATCTTTGGAGCAGGCAACTTTGTGGCGGATATTCTCTGGCAAAAAAGGACTTCACCTGATGCACGCTTGTTGTTAAGTGACGCGCATGAACACATTTTCTGCTATGCGAAACATCGTGGCTCTCTGGCTTTCAACAAAGTACCGCAATCTGCGAAACAACGTGCAGCATTCAAGAATTCGGATAACGATCCGCGGGGCCCATGGGTCTCTTCTGACTATACGGCACAAGGTTTTCGTCCGAATCAGATGTACGAGATAGTCACGCCCTCCGGTCGGAAGGTGAAGCCCCCTCCGGGAATGTGTTGGAAAAACGTGCAAGAAGTATTCTCGAAACTCGTCTCAGAGAACCGAATTTGGTTCGGCGTTGATGGGAACGGAGTCCCCCGGCGAAAGACATTCCTGTCTGAATCTGAAGGAGTTTCGGCTTGGACCTGGTGGGCTAATGATGAAGTCGGCCACTCCCAAGAGGCAAAGAAGGAAATCCTTGACTTGTTTGAATCGCACGAAGCGTTTGACACACCAAAGCCAGTTCGACTAATTCAGCGAATCCTGCAAATTGCCTCAGATCCAGGAGATCTGGTCCTTGATTCTTTTGCCGGCAGTGGCACAACCGCACACGCTGTTCTTTCGTTGAATAAGCCGGACAGCGACACCCGACATTTCATTCTGGTGGAATTGGAACCCAAAATTGCGCGTGAGATCACTGCTGAACGCGTACGCCGCGTCGCTCAGGGCTATACGTTTGGGAAAGGCGAGCACGTGGCCGGAATCGGCGGGGGGTTCCGGTTCTGCGAATTGGGTGAGCCGCTGTTCGACGAAACTGGCAAGATTCGCGAGACGGTTAGTTTTGCCGAGCTTGCCCGCCATGTCTACTTCACGGAAACAGGCGAACCGCTCCCACGAGAACGAGTCACCAAGTCGCCGTTCATTGGATCGTGCAACGGGGTTGGGATCTATCTCCTCTACAACGGTATCCTGCACGATAAGAGCGCGAATGGAGGTAACGTCCTTACCCGTTCCGTGCTTGCTCAACTACCGCCTTTCGATGGCCAGAAAGTCATCTATTGTGCCGGTTGCCTGCTGGGTCGCGATCGCCTCCACGCCGAGCGAATCGTGGTTCGTCAAACTCCATACGAAATCAAGGTCTCATGATAACACTCAAAGATTATCAAATCCGGGTCCTCGACTCATTGAGGGATTTCTTCCGGCAATGCTCAAAAGATGGACGTCCGGAATCGGCATTCCAGGCCGTGCAGTTGAAGAACAACGGTATCCCAGTCCCCTACCTACCGGTTCACGCGGCTGGCCTTGCACCAGGAATGCCTTATGCCTGCCTTCGAGTTCCTACCGGTGGCGGAAAGACTCTGTTGGCATGTTATGCTGCCGGCTCGGCAATGACTGAATTACTTCATGCTGACCGATCAGTTGTGCTTTGGCTTGTGCCGAGCAATACGATCCTTGACCAGACTGCGGATGCTCTTAGAGATACCCGGCATGCTTATCGGCGTGCCCTTGAAACCGCCTGCGGGACAGTGGAGGTCTTTACCATTGAAGAGGCCCTAAGACTTTCTCGGGCAACCGTTGAGGGGCAAACGGTGGTTATCGTGGCGACGATCCAGTCATTCCGCGTCGAAGACAAGACGGGGCGGAAAGTGTATGATCAGAACAGCAATTTTGCCGAACACCTGCTTAACATCCCTACCAATAGGCTTGTCGAACTATTCCCCGGCGCGGACGGGAAGCCAAATCCGTCGTTGGTGAACATGCTGCGGCTCCGTCGGCCGATAGTAATTGTCGATGAAGCACACAATGCTCGCACCGATCTCTCCTTCGCGACCCTTGGAAACGTTATGCCGTCGTGTATTGTCGAGTTTACCGCAACGCCTGCCCGCTCAAAACATCCGTCAAATGTGCTCCATCGAGTCTCCGCGGCAGAGTTGAAGGCAGCTGACATGATAAAGCTCCCGCTCCGGGTCATCACGAGGCATCCAAGTCAGAAGGATCAGTTGCTAGCCGAAGCAATCACTCTTCGCACCGACCTGGAGAAAGTGGCAGCGGCAGAAGCGCAAGAAACGAGCGATTATTTAAGACCTATCATGCTGATTCAGGCGGAACGCGTGGATGCTTGTGAGCCGCTCCGGGAGAAGATGGGAAGCGAGTTTGGCATCCCCAAGGATGAGGTGAAGATCTCGACCGGTGAGCTTGACGAGTTGAAAGACATCAAAGACATCAACTCTCCAAGATGTCCCGTTCGATACATTATCACCGTTCAAAAACTACGCGAAGGGTGGGATTGTCCTTTCGCTTATGTACTCTGCAGTTTGAAAGAAACCCGATCAGCAACCGCAATAGAACAAATCGTCGGGCGCATCCTCCGTTTACCAGGCGCACAAGCAAAACGACACCCGGACCTCAACTGCGCTTATGCGTTCTCGGTCTCACCTTCGATCACCGAGGTCCTGGCAGAACTCCGTGAGGCATTGGAAAGCAACGGGTTCACATCCGCGGAAGCCGAGCGGATCATAATCCCAGTCGTGCAAGGCGTTCTTCCGCTTGGCGTTCAACCAATGACGGTGAGCATTCCCCCCAACGAAATCGATAGCTCCGTTGCAGAAGCACAGGTATCGCAGCTCGGCGGCAAGGTGCGCATCGATACCTCGACGGGAGAGATCACGGTGATCGTCCCGCTCGACAACGAAGACACTGACAAACTGTTGAGCTGTGTAAAAAGCCCTGAGTCAAGAGCTAAAGTGGAGCAGGTCGTTTTACTCGTGAGAGAGGCCGAGAAAGCATTTGGTGGGACCGGAGCCACCAGGCTCCCATCGCCGTATGAAATGCAAAGAGACTTCAGTGTGCCTGTTCTTTGCGTCATGGAGAACGGCGACCTTTTTGAATTCGATAGCACATTCTTGCTTGAGCATCCCTGGAGACTCAGTCAAAAAGATGCATCGCTGGGCTTGAATTACAATCCCCTCGCTCGCCCGAGTGGCAAAGCGGGGATTATAGACGTCGGTGCGCGAGGCGAAGTGCAGACAAGTGTGGTACGTGAATCCTCGGAATCTGATTTTGTTTCGACACTCCATCAGCAAGTGCTCGCGCTTGGAGTCTTAGGGGATTGGACGCTCGAGAGCCTGGTTGTTTGGCTTGATCGGCAGATTGATCACCAGGATATCCCCGCCGGTGAATCCGCCGAGTTCCTTCGCAAAGCGATTCGGGGCCTTGTCGCCAAGTTCGGGATCACTGATATAAGTATGCTCGCCCTTGATCGTTTTCGTCTGCGTGATCAAATTGAAGCCCGTATCCAAGAGCATCGACAAACCGAGCGCGAGGCAGCGTTCCAGCTATTCTTACTTCCGGAGTCGCCTCTTGCCGTAAATGAGACACGTAAAATCAACTTTAAGTCGATGCAATATGAACCCGGTTGGCTTTATGAGGGGAGCTTCCAGTTTCAGAGACACTACTTCGGGCCGAAGCCCGGCGAGCTGCGAGAACGAACACCGGCCGGTGTGATCACCGAAGAGTTCAAGTGCGCCCAGTTCATCGATGACCTACAGGAGGTCAAGTGTTGGGTTCGCAACCTATCGAGAAGGACCACGTCCTTCAGACTCCAGACATCAACAGATTGGTTCTATCCGGACTTTCTCTGTCAGCTTGCGGATGGCCGGGTGCTCGCTGTTGAATACAAGGGAAAACATCTCTATGGAGATGCCGATGCGGAAGAGAAGCGTGCTGTAGGTAAAGTGTGGGAATCGAGAAGCGCAGGTTCTTGCTTGTTTGTCATGCCCACGGCCGAAGACTTTTCGAGCATTGTCAGATCCATGAAGTCGATATCGTGAATGGAAAGTGCCTTGAGGAAATGAAAACCTACGAATGATGGGAGTATCAGATAGTGAATCTCATAAAATGATTCCAGAATACTGGCAATACTACGTTGCAATCGAGCAGGATCTCATCGTGGCGTCGCGATATGTCGAGTTCACAATTCAAAACCGCGATACCTACTCGATTGAATTTGCAAGGATTTTGCTCGCATCCGCCTCCGAAGTCGATGTGGCCAGCAAGTCACTCTGTGCGATAATTGATCCTTCAGCAAAACCAGATAAGATCAGTGACTACCGTGCAATCATAACGAAGGGATTCCCTCTGCTTCCTTATACACAGGTACACGTTCCAAGATACGATTTGACACTAGCTCCCTGGATTGGTTGGAAGGAGGAGAAGACGCCCGAATGGTGGTCAAGTTACAACAACGTGAAGCATCATAGGAATGTTCAATTCCACGAAGCTACTCTGAGAAATGCCCTTAAGGCAACAGCCGGTCTTCTCGTGATTCTTCTTCACTTTTATCGGAAGGTATATGGATATAGGGTCGAGCTTCAACCTTTGCCCCAGTTGTTGATCCCGGAAGAATTTCAACAAGACACTTCGATGTTTCGGGAAAGACCAAAGTGCTACTGGAAGATTCCAAGTGACAACGACGAACAGTTTACGAACATCACAGAGTTGAATATTCAGGAGGAGAGTTGGGCTATCAGCGCTTGAATGCGAGAGCTCGACCTCGATTCGGCAAAGGACTTCAAGCGCACCAGGATCGCCTTCGATACTCACAATCGTCATGAGGATCTAACACATGCTACTCTATGAGCGATTGAATCCTGCTGTCATAGAACGGCTCAGCAAGGTTTTGGGAGAAACCTTTACGGGGAGTGAACTCGGATCATTGATGGACCAACGCATCAACTCTGGCGAACTCATCTGCTAGCGGAAAGTCTCAGATCCAAGGATTGTCCCCACATAACATACGCTATAATCTATGCCGAGGGCGATCAGGAATGCACGCACCTATTACACGATTATGAGGCTGCATTGAACCTCGATATAGACAAGAGCGAGGTTGTCTTCCCCTGCACACTCGAGCGCTTGTGTCGACTAATTGAGCCGGACCTTGCTGACTCAGATTCTGACTGGCTGCATTCCTTTCGACAAGGATATCTGGATTGGTCTGATGTCGAGAGCCATTTGTGATTCCTTTTCATGACTGGCGGTTACTGATAAGACGCTGCACGGTGCGGGTCTAAATGGCGGAGTGAATGTACAATTGAAGTGACGACAAACATAAACGTGGAAGAAGCAAAGCCACCCTTCGACAAGTATCATCGGAAGGCTCTTAAAGCGAATTCATGTATCAAACAAGCAATTTTCTGGTCAATGGACGCTCGCCTGATCACTCACGTCAGCCCCCAATAGATATTCCTCGTCAATGACTACAGTTTTCGGCTCTCGTTCCTGGCTCGCCGACGCTATCACTGGGTGGATGTTCACTAAAATGACAAAGATGGTTTTGTTTTGAGTTTGAATTCTTGGAAAATAGTCCTCCGTAGACTCTTTACAAACTTGTAGAAGCCGGTCGGACAAATTGAATACAACCAGGTATCCACATCCTTGATGGTAATCCTCGGCATAATGCAATACCTGAGTAAATCCCTTTTTTATGTAACTCCTCCCGTACGAATCTGCGTCAAATAGCTTGATCTCTATTGGTAGAGGCTTCTCCTCAGAGTGAACAACTATGTCTGCTCGCCCTTTTGGAGAAGAAGGCGTGGAGAATGGATAATCAAATCCCTGATCCATGAGAAATCTCCGAAGATGAAGGTCAAGGGTTTCCTCTCTCTTGCCCGGGTTTTGGCCGACCAAACCGTAGAGCTTTTCGCGATCGAACCATTCGCTGAGCCGCTTGTATTTCAGCAGTAGATACAGTAATAAATCCGAGTCGTCTATTTTCTCGTCGTAGTAATGATACAGAGGCAGAAATAGTTGTTCCGTGTACTCATCGACGTCGTCTTGAAAATGGGAATTCCGAAACAAAGCTGAGAGCTTCTGAATGAGGTCTCCCGAGTATTGCTTATCAATTAGGAAGTGTAAGATTACGACAAGGTATGCTGCTCTTCTGACTTCGTCAGCAGGCAATTCGGGAATTCCATCTTCGTCCAAATGCCTCAGGACCTCCTTCTTTTCTTCGCCCGTCAGAGAGTCATTTAGTTTAGCAGTTACTGAGCACAATACCGGCTGCGTCGAAATAAATTCTAGGAACGTCTTAAGGTGGCTCTCCACGTAATCATGCTTCGCCCGCAATACGGCATCTTTTCTTTCCTGCAACTTCACTCGAAGGTTTTTAAGATACGGCGTGATCATTGGCATAAAGATGCATTCCCTTTAGAATTTGAGATTCACGTTGATGGTCGTTGTCACGTCATTAACTTGCTTCCCCAGTTCCTGAATCCGCCGCTTGGTTTTCGATCCACTTGCATCGAACTGAACCATATGAAAATCCGTATAGCAACCCCGACAAATGATCGAAGATTCTATGATGACCTCCTTGAGGCGAATGCGACTCGAGAGTCCGCAGTTTGGGCAGGCGATGTCAATCCACAGGCGGGCAAAAGCCTTTGCCAAATTCAGATTCGCCATTCGAGTCCTTACATCAGATCATCGATTCTCTCACAGAAAAAACCACAGCGGCAACTCTCCAAGATCA
>JBGPAN010000172.1:0-7853 GCA_041480785.1 Bacteroidota bacterium
AACCATTGTGAACGATCTTCGTCGGGCCACGTTTGAGCCGCAAGATAGAGGCCTGTGTAGTACGCCACCCAGTGATTTTCAGTGTCCCCCCGGTACATCGAGCGCTCGCGATACGCCTGTCTGATCTTGTGCCACAGCGTGTCCGGCAATTGATCCCGCAGCCTGAGGTATGTCCCGATGGCCATGTACGCGTAGAACATGCCTCCGATGCTTTCATCTGTTGTGAGGGAGTCGAGCATCGCAAGAGCAAAGTCCTTATCCTTCCCGGCCGCCAGCTTTGCAGCGACCGTGAAGAAGCCCCTGTCGCGTTCCCGACTGACGACATCGATGAGACGCTGGCGGCGCTGTTCAAATCGGGTTTCAGGCGCTGAAGTTGTTTGCGCCATCGAATGATTGGAGAGTGACCCCATCATTACGATCAGCAACAAGAGAGCCTTTCCCGACACCGATTTGCTCACCTCGCCCATAAGCCCCACACCTGTGCTTCTTCCTGACTGTTGAAGCTCCAATGCTCACCGCCATCGGTGCTCTTGAAAACTCCTCCGTTCAGCGTTCCGGCAAAAAGAACAGAGGGGTTCGAGGGGAGGACCAGGATCGAATGGACAACCAAATTGCTCAACCCCTCAGTCTTTTGTATCCAGTGTTTTCCTCCGTCGGAAGAACGATACACTCCGCCGCCGTGAGTTCCCAAATAGAGAATATCGGAATTTGATTGATCACACGCGATTGAATAGACGGTGAGATGCTTGAGACCACTATTGATAGCAACCCAGTTGCTACCCCCGTCTGCTGAAACGAAGACACCATCATCCTCTGTGCCGGCAAAGAACAGATCCTTAACGACCGGATGCTGGACGATTGTCCGCACTCCCTTGCCGTCGACACCTGCCCTGCGCCATCCTGCACCCCCATTCGTGCTGAGATACACACCATCCTCGCTCGCAGCGAGGAGTTTGGTGCGTTGCTGTCTATCGATCACGATGTCCGAAACAAACGGTTTCAGAAATCCATTGTTTTCTTCTTGCCAGGTTTCTCCGCCATTCTCCGTTTTGAATACTCCATATGCCGTTGCAGCATACGACACGGCCGGCTTCAGCGCATCGACTTTAACCTTCAGCACTTCGGTGATCTGCCAACCCGTCGTGATTCTCCATGAAATTCCGTCGTCGGTTGAACGCAGGACCCCATTTCCGCATGCCGACCATACGCTTCCATCTGATCCTGCTTCTGTGTAGAACGTCCGGATATAGCCACGCCAACCCTTATGGTTCCAGGTCATTCCGGCGTCCGTACTTACGAACAATCCAACGATCGGGTTGTCCCGAGCACCCAGGCGATGCTTGCGGGAATTCAGAACAGACATGTAGATTGTATCCTGCCGGGCCTGCAAGAGCTCAACACTTGAAAATCCTATCAACAGACACATGAAGATTACTCTATATCGCAACTTCGATTCCCTTTGTCAACGCTGCCGATGAAAATCGACCAAGCGGTTTCTTGTTAACCGTGACTTCATATTCTGGCATCACCAATCTTCCAAACTTCAGGCTGATTGTTCGGGGGGTCGATAAGTTGTCCAGAACATCAACGCTGATTGCCGCATCGGAAACTTTCACCGACGGAATTCTGCATCCATCGATACCAACACCCCATCCTCCTGCTCCATCGACATATGCATCGCCGTATTTTTCTGTAATAAGGTGTATGGAGACGACGGAACTGCCGGTTCCCCAATGTAAACCCGTTACGCCTGCAGGCCTGTCAAGGCCTGAGTGACCATAATTCTCAGCCGTTCGGGGAGAGGTTGGAGATTCAAACAGTGAGAACATTGCGCGGAGGGCAGCCACGCCACGTTCGAAGTACTCTTTTTCTCCCGTCAACTCGTAGTAGTTCATCAACGTTATTGCAAAGTATCCCTGACGTGAGTCGCTCCACTCAGCATCCGTGTTTTGCACCCCGAAGCCACCGAAGAGTTCGCGCGATAACCATCGTGGACTCCACACCTGTTGATACAGACAGAGGTAGTCCATGATCTCAAGCCCGCGTTCCTTGTATTGTTGCTTTCCTGTCAGTTTGTACAATTCGCAGCACGCCTCGGCCGCCTGGTGCATCGATAAGGTGTTCTGTGGGTTTTGCTGCGTATACGTATCGTAAAAACCTATCGGCTTTCTCGAGCACGAAAAATATGTTTCAAAATCGAACCACTTCCTCTGCGGCACGATGGATGTAAAGACATATCGCATAGCCTGCTCAGCCGCCGCCAAATATCTTTCTTTGTTTGTCCGGGCATAGAATTCTGCCAGGAACAGCGCTGCTCCGGCAGTTTCTGCATTCTCATCGCGGAAAACTTCCACGGGCGCAAGAGTCGTCGGATCATACCAGGAAGGGATCACGCCGCTCGCTTGCTGATGCGATAGTAGAAATCGGGCGAATGCTCCCGTGAAGCGGAGAATCTCAGCTTTTCGTTCCGGCACAAGGTCGATCCACCGCAAGAGCCAGTAGCAGGTCCATGCATTATGGAACATCGGAAGATCTTTGCCCCCGTCGATGCCACCCCATGCGTGGTCGGCAACCCAATGACCGCCGGCGCTGTCTATGTAGAAGATCGTGGGGGCGATTCCATCCTTTTGAGGTGCAAGAAGCGCGAGGTTCAGAACCTTCTCGGCCTCACGCATGAGTTGTGCGTCACCAACTCTTCTTCCGTAGAAAAACATTCCATACGCAGTCCGGAGAGCATTGAACCACACGTTAAACCAGCTATCGTTGTCTGCGGCTTTGTGCAGTTTGTTGCTCCAGGCCAGCCGCGCTTGACGGAGAAGCGTTACCGGGTGTCCTTGGTACTGAGTATCCAGCGCAACCTGCGGAAGAAACTGATACCACGCTTTCTGAATGTATCCTGAAAACGGTTCGGCCTGCGGTCCGATTGCCCGTTGCATATACTCCGCGCCCGATGTCGACCAGTGATACCTCACCACTTCGCGAAAGCCCTCTCTTTCCGGAGCATCGGAACGCAAGAAAAGAAGATATCCGAGCGACACCGTCGTGTCTTTCAGCGTCGCAGCCAGAGAATCCGGTGCCACATAGAAAACATGTGTGTTGCGAAGCGCATAGGGTTCGGGCATCCAGTTTTGCAGTCCGATGGAGAAAAATGGCTTATCGGTCGTCTCAACCTGCATATCCCCAACCGTTCTGGTCGCTCGGTTTTTGCCGTCAACATTTTCCAGGACGGGAACCAAAGCGGCAAAGTCTCCGCCTTTTTGCATCATCAGAGCCGGCGAGCGATATACGTGGTCCGCGATTACTTGTTCCTTTTCCGGCCGGAGCTGCGGCGTAAAGACAAAGTCGAGCGGTTTATACTCCCGATAGAGTTTGTTGTCCGGTGCAAATGAATATGTTGACCAGAACGCCTGCAGCCGAACTTTTGTCGGTATACGATACGTCAGATCAACTCTCGCGTACGGTTTACCCCGGACAAGCTTGATGGATTTCAACAGTGCGCCATCTTCCAGCGAGCCACTGAGCAGCACGCTTTGAACAGTATCGGTTTTCTCTACCACTGCGTCCCGATACACAAAAGGAATACTTACTCCATTCCCCCTCACCGTCGGTTCCGACCTCAGATCGCTACCGCTTTCGAGTATCTTGCGCCAGGAAGCGTTCTTCCGCGCGTAGTACGTCTCCCGATAGGCGCCGTTCAATTTCTCGATCACGATTTTGATCGACTCGTTCTGCATTTCAATCCGATCGGCATCCTGTCTGATGCACATGGAGAGTGCCGGCACACCGACGGCCACCAACAGTATGAGCAGAGAAGATGATTTCATTCGAAGGGACTAGAGTTTCACCCTCTTCAGGATCCGTTGCATATTAGCACCAAACATTTTCGTTTTTTCTTCGGGCGTGCAGTGGGAATACGCCATCCAGCCAAATTGCGGTATGGGGTCACGCATCGGCTGATCCGTCCCGAACAAAACGCGATCGGCACCGACATGCTGAACCATGAATTCAATGATGCGATATGTCACCGCGGTCAGCGTTATTTCCAGGTAAACGTTGGGATTTTTCTTTGCGATCTCAATTCCCTTGCGCGCATCAGGGTACGAGCCGCCGCAGTGTGCTATGATGAACGCGATGTTTGGATATCGGGAAGCGATATCATTGACTTCTTCAACGACATTGGGTGAAGGATGAATGAGCGCATAGGCATTGATACGATTGCCATATTCGTACCATGGATCCCAGAGTTTGTCGTTGTAGGGAATGTTCGTGCGGGGGTGATATGGTTTCAATCCCCCCATTTTCCACTTGCCGTGTACTTTCTGAAGATCTTTTTTCCAGTTCTTCACGTACTGCGGCTGCAAGGACGCATAACCGTGATAAAACCGGGGGTAGCGTTTCATGGCTTCCCAGACAATTTTATTCCCCTCTTCGTAATCCGCCCAGATCGCCAGAAAACTGCTGACGCACATTTTTCGGATGCCCATCAACTTTGCACGCTCAACCATGCTTTTGGCATCCCCATAGGGCATATGGATAAATCCGACACCGGCAGCACCGTCATGGGCGATGTGAGCATGTGAATCGATCACGAGGATTTCTTTCAGCGGCTTGCCTTCCTTTGCGCGCTCGACAATCCAGTCCGCGTTCTTTCGTTCTTTGTACGGGTTTGGCGGTGTTTCAAGCTTTGCAAGCCGCGAGATATTGCCGGCTGCAATCAGCTGCTTGTCCACATCGTTGAGCGTACAGTAGTCGACAAACGCTTTAGCCGCCCCCGGAGATTTGTCCAGCGCTCCCGTTCCAAAGAGGATGCGGTCCGCACCGTACCATTCAGCGAAAACCTCCATGGCCCGGTTCCCCTGGTGGCTCGACAGCTCGAGATGGAGATTCTTGTGTTTTTTCATCAACGGCTGAGTGTATCGCGTGGACTCCCAGCGTGATCCCTGCAGAAGAACCTTTAGATTGGGAAAGTTCGTCAGAACAACGTCGAGCTCCGAAAGCAAGACCTGATTGCTCGGCTCGAAGATATCAGGGTTGTAGAAATGTCCGCCTTCGAGCATAAGGAGGATTTCGTTTCGCTCCAGTTCCTTCAGGAGGGCACCGCAGAAATCCATAGTAAACGGATACCGGTGAATACGGGGATGCATTTTGGCAACGCGGATGCCGTGGTCATGCATCTCTTTCACAACCTCTTTGGGCACCGCCATTTCTCCCGTGTGATGCGGCATGACGGTCCAGACACCATACAGGCGTGGGCTTTTCTTCAGCTCACGCAGCAGAAGTTTGTTTCCAAACGCCGGATCATACTCTTTGGCAGTTGCGTGTGCAACGAACGCGCCGTGGATCCCACACCATTCCATTTCCTCGAGGAGATCTTTTGTCTCATAGCGTGTTTCGATGTCTTTCGCTCCGCGCCTTCCAATCATCGCGTAAGAGTCAATGTAAAGACGATTGTTCATACCGTCACTTCCTTTGGGGGTGGATGTAATCACGTCACCAATAGAATGGTTTGATCGAGGAGCGCTCTTTTGGCTCGGCTTCAAGGGCTCTTTTCAAAGCCGTTTTAGCTTTCTCCAGCGCCTGATCTATGTCCGCTGCCTTGTGGGAATAGCAGATAAACCAACGAAGAACGACGAAAACTCCTTCCCGAAACAGCTCCCTGAACCACAGGTACTCCAGCCGCTCATTGTATGCTTTGTCGGGGGTGTTGAATTTGAGGTACGACGACGGCGGCAGACCCGCCGCGTACGCCTCAACCCCGCACTCGGCTGCAATCCGGTTGAATCCCTCCATCAACCTGCGACCCATAGCATAGAGATGATCGTGTACCTTCTCGCGCTTCATGATTTTCAGTGTCGCGATCGCAGCGGCAATAGAAAGCGTTTCGCCGGCATAGGTTGTTGTCATCCGAAACGTGTTGAGTATCTCCAGATACTGTTGCTTTCCAAGGTATGTCGAAATCGGATAACCGTTCGCCATTGCCTTTGCATAGCTTGCCAGGTCCGCATCGACGTTGAACAACTCCTGCGCTCCGCCCAGCGCCAGACGGAAGCCGGTCCATACCTCATCGAGCACAAGGATGATTCCGTACTCCTTTGTCAGTTTCCGCAGGTGCTTGATGTATGTTCCGCTGACATCTTCATTCATGTCATAGGGAATGGACACAACGCACGCAATGCGTTCATTGTATTGACGAATCAGTTTTTCTGCGGCATCGCAATCTCCCCATGGGATGATCTTGACATAGTCTTTCAGAATCGCAGGCACGCCGTTCTTTGGACTGTCGTCGACAGCAAACCAATCAGGATAACCGTGGTAGCCACTCGTGAGAACCATATCACGCTGCGTGTATGCTCTTGCGAGGCGCACGTTGCAGAGATTGGCGTCTTCGCCGGTTTTCATGAACCGGACCATTTCTGCATTTGGAACAGTCTCATGCAGTAGTTGCGCCAACTCAAGCTCCAGGGGACTCGCCATACTAAAGAGCACACCCTTCTTCATCTGTGCACGAACTGCGTCATCCACTTCATCATAGCAATACCCCAGGGTGATGGGCCCGAGCGCCAACCGGAAATCGATGTACTCTTTTCCCTCCATGTCCCAGATGCGACACCCTTTTCCGCGTTCGATGAACTTCGGCATCGAATCGTCGAACTGGGGAAATGGACGCTTGGCGTTCGTTTGCGTCCCCCAGGGAATCAGCTTCAGGGCTTCTTGAAAGTGTTTGTCGGAGATTTTCATATGCGCCACGGGTGACCTTACTTCATTGTCAGATGATTGTGATTGCAGGAAGATCTTCGTCTCCATTCAGGGTCACGGTCTTTGACCGACCGTTGTGTTCAACCTTCACGGTCCAGGAAGAACCGGATGCGGTGTAAGAGACCTTGCCATGCTCTTTTCCCGCACGCTGTGCGGTGCACACTGTCAGAATACGATGATCAAGAGATTCGCCTGCTTCGGCCTCCAGGAAAGGATAGACACCAATGTCCTTTGGCGTCGTGTGAACTCCTGATTTCACGGCAAACGGGGTGGAAGCGATGATCGTTCCCCGTAGCGTCGCTTGAGGCCGCTTGATCAGGAAACCGGTCTGCATGGTTTCCGACTCTCCTTTTCCATCTCCGTTGTAGATCTGGAACCGGAGCTGCACCTTTGATTTTGCCGACACCAATTTGACCCGATCAAAGAGCAGGAGGATGTCGGGCTTCAGGAACACGAGTGTGCGCCGGACAAGCTGAACATCCGGATTGACGAGCCGATACGCTTCCGTAGCGTCGCTGGTGGCAACAAGCTGATGCTCTGAGGGTTTGTACTGCAGGACGTTCGCCTCCGCCCACGATGCGTTCGTTCCTTCGTGACCGTCGTGATACTGATGTCCTTTACCATTGATGAGGACGGCGGTGTGTGCTTCTGTCAGACGCAGCACCCAGTGCGGCAATGTGTACGGATACGCTGCCTTCAACGGATCGTGCAGCAAACGTTCACCATATGCTTTGAAAATGACGCTGTTACGGTCTGCATGTTCATGGTTCGCCGGTCCGCCACTGCGAAGCGCGACGACTGAGCTGTCTGTATCCCAACCGGTACGCGACACAACGATGTCGTTTGCGAATCGGACATCGTACAGTTCGGGTCCCGGTGTCTTGACCTCTACGGAGGGATCATACCATATCGGTCCATAGGGGGTCTTGACTTCGCTGACTGATGTTGTGACATATTGGGCGATCGGATCGCGATTCCTGTGCGCCACCCATGCCGCAACGGAGACATCACCCACAACACTTGCATCACCAAAATTCACACTATCATCCGGCTTTCCGATCGTCGGCATGGACATCTGCAATCCATACCGGACGGTG
>JBGPAN010000173.1:0-7814 GCA_041480785.1 Bacteroidota bacterium
CCTTGGGATATTGAAAACGCCCGACTGATAATTCTATGGGGAAAGAATCCTGTCGAAACAAACATTCAACAGATGATCTTCATCGAGAAGACGCAGGCAAGAGGTGCCAAGCTGGTCGTCATCGATCCGAGGAGGTCGCCGTCGTCCGAAAGAGCCGACATGCTGATCCAGCCGCGGCCGGGGACGGATGGAATTATCGCCCTCGCGATCGCCGCTGAGTTGATTCGTAACAATTGGATCGACGCCGGGTTCATCGACTGCAATGTTGTAGGATACGAGGATTTCAAAAGAAGTGTCGAAGATCTGACGCTCGAAAAGGCCGCTCGCGTTGCGGGTGTGCCGATGGAGTTGCTGGCACAGCTCGCCGATGACATCGGGCACATAAAACCAGTGACAATAGCTCCCGGCTACGGAATGCAGCGCTTTTCAAATGGCGGGCAGACCATTCGGTCCATTTTGGCCCTGAACATTCTCACAGGCAACATCGGCAAGCCGGGTGCCTGCTTCCACTATGCGAATCTTCAGAGCTATGTATTTGATGAAGTCAAAGAGCCGCTGTGCTACTATCCGTCAGAAAACTCGGATGGAGTTTTCAGGAGGGCAGTCTCCAAAGCGAGGCTCGCTGAAGATATGGTCAGTCTCAGAGACCCCGAGCTGAAAATGATCTGGGTTGAGAGAGGAAATCCTGTTACACAGAACCCAGATTCGAATGCAACGCTGAAGGCATTGCGGGGCCTCGAGTTCAGAGTTGTCGTAGAACAATTCCTGACGGACACGGCGGCTGAAGCAGATATCGTTCTCCCGGCGAAAAACATGTTTGAGCAGACCGACATTATTGGTTCGTATTGGAATCCATATGTGCAGTTGAAGCCCAAGATCCTCGATCCGGCTGGCGAAGTCAAACCCGAGACGGAAATCTACTACATCATGGCGAAGAGACTCGGATATTCAAAGGAGGAGATTTCGAAGTGGCTGCCCGATCCGGGTGATGAGAACATTCAGGCGTACTTGAAGCAGCGAATGAAGGTTTTCCCACAGCTGAAGTGGGAGGAACTTCAGGAGGGCCCCGTTCTCGCTCCCGGTTTAGAAGAGATCGCCTTTTCAGACCTGAAATTCAACACGCCGTCGGGGAAAATCGAACTCAAATCAGAATTGGCCATGACACGTTGGGGGGTCGACCCATTGCCTGCATATCAAGAACTCATCGAAGGAGAGGACAGACACAAGGTGGAATTTTCGATCCAACTGCTTTCGCCAAATACAAAAAACCGAATCCACTCTCAATTCGGCAATCTCGGCATCATCAGGCAATTCGCGCCACATCCATATCTGGAGATGAATGCCTCCGATGCGTTAGAGAGGGGCATCTCTGACGGAGATATGGCCAAGGTGTTCAACGCGAGGGGTGAGATGAATGTACCGGTGAAGCTGAGTTTCGGCATTCGAAAAGGATGCGCATCGTACTACAACGGCTGGTGGCTTTCGGAGGGGGGCACCCCCAATCTCTTCTCGAAAGGAAGGGAGACCGATATGGGACACGGCGCAGCATTTCATGACACCCTTGTCGAAATCCAAAAAGTGAAATGAGAAAAGGATTCATCTTCGATCTGAACAAGTGCGTAGGCTGCGAAGCATGTGTTGTGGCTTGCCAGATAGAGAACCCCGAGTCGCAGAGTGAATCGTGGCGCTCCATCAGCACCTTCAATTCATTCCAGCATCCCGCGTTGCCGCTGTTCCATTTTTCATTGGCCTGCAACCATTGTGACGAGCCGTTGTGTTTGACTGGCTGTCCCACGAACGCGTTTAGCATGGATCCGATTCACCACACAGTCGACCACAACCGGGATCGTTGTATCGGTTGTCGCTATTGCACATGGACCTGTCCCTATGACGCGCCAAAGTATGTCACAGCCAGAGGGACGATCGAAAAGTGCACCCTGTGCAAGGAAAGAATCGTTGAAGGGCAGAAGCCGAATTGTTCGAACTTATGTCCGACTGGAGCTTTGGCTTTTGGTGAGATCGAAACGAGGGTGGCGACAGATGTTCCGGGTTTCACCGACAAAGGGATCTGGCCGGGCATCAAGATCATTCCTCTTCGGAAAAGCGAACCTCCTTTCACTGCATCCCGCTCGGTGACTGAGAATGAGAAAGTGCTTTTCCATCAGGCGCAGTTCAAAGATGAAAGCAAAAGCACTCTAAAGTCAGAATGGCCGTTGGTCCTTTTCACGCTTCTGGTGGCTTTCTTGTTCGCGGTCTCCGCGGCCGCGTTGCTTGGTGCTCCGCTTCTTGATCCAGTGACATACATCGCTCTGGCAGTTGGAGGATTGATCGTGAGCACGATGCACCTTGGCAAGCCTTTGAACGCTTGGAGGGCGCTGCTGAATGTCCGCTCGTCTTGGTTGAGCAGGGAGATCGCTGCATACTCGCTCTTCCTCTGCTTATCAGGAGTCTATCTACTGGTCTCGCCGACGAGATCGATTGGATTCCTCAGCATGATTCTGGGGCTCGCAACACTTGTTTCGATCGACATGGTCTACGCGACCGTGGAGCGCAAATCCACCCCCTTCGAGAAAAGTGGAAGCGTGGTGATAACCGGCATCTTGCTCTTCGCTGTCCTTGCTCAGATTTCTCTTCTCTTCATCGCTATCCTCGTGGGGAACTGCCTCGTCTACATCAGGGGACTCTTGAAAACCAGACGGAGGAACCTTCCGCGAATACTGGCTTCGGCCGTCAGAATCGCAGCGGGATTTGTGCTTCCGTTGCTTTTCTTGAGTGTTCAAGGGGACATGTGGTTTGTAGCGATGTTCGTTCTGATAGGAGAGAGCATCAATCGTGCGGAGTTCTATCTCGACCTTGATATCGTCATGCCTCGAAGGCAAATTGAAAGAGATATGCTAAAGGAGCTGGGCTTGCCAGCCGAGGAGCGATGATGAATTGAGGAAACAGGCAGTTGCTTGCGGCTGTGGTGCTCGCAGTATTGGGAAGTGTAGCTTTTGGGCAACATGCGTCACTCGAAGTGCGCGATGATCTTAAGAAGCACTTCGAGCATTTTCATGTTCAGGGGTCGTTTACAGTGTTCGACTTGAAAAACAATAAATGGATACTCTGTAATCAAGAGCAGTCGAAAAAGGCTTTCATCCCAGCATCGACGTTCAAAATCTGCAATTCATTGATCGGACTCGAGACCGACGTCATCACGGATGAGAACTCTCTCATGAAGTGGGACGGCATCGTTCGGAGCCGGCCCGAATGGAACAAGGACCATGATCTGAGAACCGCCTTCAAGAACTCCACGGTATGGTACTATCAGGAACTTGCCCGACGAGTCGGCAGCCAACGGATGAAGAAATGGTTGGACATGGTCGGCTATGGTAACGCCGACACTTCCGGGGGTATCGATCTGTTCTGGCTCTCCGGAGGATTGAGGATAACACCCGAACAACAGGTCCGTTTTCTGAAACGATTATACACGGGAGATCTGCCTTTTTCAAAGCGGACAATGGACATTGTGAAGCGGATCATGGTTGTCAAGGATACTGCCACGTATACGCTGCGCGCAAAAACAGGTTGGGGCGAACAGGACAACCAGGATATCGGTTGGTATGTCGGCTATTTGCAGACCAGGAACAATGTCTTCTTCTTTGCGACCTGCATCCAGCGTCCACAATCTGACGAATCGGGTTTTATGAGCGCCAGAATTGAAATAACGCTCAGCATCTTAAGAGAACTGATGCTTTTTTGATTGTGATGGAAGAGTCAGATGACTTCTTCAACCCGACTACCCAATCACCAATAAGATTATTCTCCAGTCCCGATTGTCCTTCATGGCCTGCTCATGCGGCATTGACTCAGAGGATCGCGGCAGCGAAGATGCGCCGGTGATCAGAAACTGCCTCATGAGTCATGCGCATTCTAGCGCAAAGTAGGATAGTCTCTCATGCGTGGAGCTTTGCTGACGGTTCGGGTAGAAGTCCGTCTTCTACATGAGATTTCCCCCGAAGAAGACGGACTTCTTTCTATGCCGGCGGAGGGACTTGCACAGTCACGTCCGTCCCGGTTGCCTTCCTAACTCTGGCAATTCAAGAATTGCCGGAAATCCCTTCTTGTGGATTTGAATGAGAATCAGCAACTTAGCCTCTAGCCTGAGTGGCAAAAACGCAAGAAGACATCTTGCTCTGATCAGCTGCTTCCGCCTTATTGAAGACCAACCGAAAGGCACTTTATGACTGCTAATGGGAATTTAGGTGCTCCGGAGATCATTCTCGTCCTATTCGTGTTGCTCTACCTTGCTCCCATCGTTGACATCTATCGGAGTAAATCGAAAGATACTCTTGAGAAGGTCGTTTGGACTTGCATCGTCCTTATTCTGCCGATTATCGGCACGGTTGTCTACCTCTCTGTCGGCAGGAAGCACAAGTTCTTGTATCACGTGATGAAGAAGTTCTACGGCAGCGGCAGTTAACGCCGACACGCGACGGTTTTCCTATCGAATGGAATAGCTTTCCCCTTGACACATGGAGTGCCAACGCCGAAACACAAGTCAGGCAAGGAAAGCGCAAAGAACTTGAATATGATCTTCAGGTCCTGCCTGGGGTCACAGGCGGCCTTTCAGTCCTCAGCGCCGTTTTTGTATTTTTGATCTCATTCGGACACTCAGCCACAACGAATGCAGTTCTATCGCCATAATACTTGCATGAAAAGGAGACAACAATGTTCATCCGCCTTGCTCTCGTAGTTGCGTTGTGTCTCATTAGTCCTAATGCCGCGCTATCGCAAGAAAAGCCACGTCTACAAAAAGGCTGGAAGCTTGTCTGGCAGGACGAATTCAACGGCAAGCGACTCGACACAAGCAAGTGGAACGTTCTTCTCCGTGAGCAAAGCAAGCACAATGAGCTACAATACTATCTGCCCGACGAGGTTTACGTTGAGAATGGCACGCTGCACCTGAGAAGCCGCGTCAGATCGTATGGATCAATGAAGTATACGAGCGGCAGGTTGGATACGAAAGGGAAGTTTGCTCCGATCTATGGTCGGTTTGAAATCCGGGCGAAGCTGCCGGGAGGAAAAGGACTCTGGCCGGCTCATTGGCTCTATCCCCAGAATCGCAACTGGCAGATGGAATACCTGATGTCTCAAGCGGTCGCGGAGGGGAAAGAACGATTGATCCCCGAGGAGCGCCCTTGGTATAGCGAAATCGACATCATGGAATTCCTGGGCCACGAACCAAACATTCTCTACGGCACGCTGCACTACTACACGTTCGACGGCCAGAAGAAATCCACCTCAGGCAAGTGGATCGGGGATGTTGACTACTCAAAGGACTTTCACATCTACGCTCTGGAATGGGAGCCGGATTCAATTCGTTGGTACGTCGACGGCCATCTCATGCACGCAACAACCACTGGGATTCCCCGCACGCCGCACTACCTCATCCTGAACACGGCCGTTGGAGGCGCATGGCCGGGAAATCCGGACTCGACGACAACGTTTCCTCAGTATCACGACATCGACTATGTGCGGGTGTATCAGAAGGCCGGATACTTCTGAGAAAGATCGAATCCCGTCGTTTGCGTCAACTCGCACGACCCGACTACCGCCCGAAGAACGGCCGGGTGCTCAACGTTACGGACAACTTAAGCTGGCACTCACGTACGTACAGTCTAACAAGCCGGCCATGTTCGAGTAGAAGTCCGTCTTCTGCATGAGATTTCCCTAAAGAAGACGGACTTCTTCCTACGCTCGCGGAGGGACGTGCGGAGTTTACCCCGACGATTCTTGTCGGGGTCACGTCCATACCAACTCGTGACACAAGGAGGAGTATATCATGAGGTTGGACCTCTCTATACGGGTGAATGCAGACAATGTGAAAGAGATCACGTCCCACTAGGCTATCACGGCGTTTGGTCACCTGGGGACTCACATCGATGTGATGGGAGGAGACTTTTCTCTGGACAACTTCAGGCGAACTGGCAAGCTTATCGACGTGTCGCCTGTGAGAGAAAGGGAGATCGTCGCTGACGACTTCGAGGATGTCCTCCTTGAAGAGAATGATTTTGCGCTCATCTACACCGGATTCATCGATCGCGTGCCGTATGGATCTCCTGAATACTTCAAGATCCATCCAGAACTCTCGAAGGAGTCAATAGAGTCTCTTCTTCACAAGAAGGTAAGTCTGATTGGAATAGACGCCCCGGGGTTGCGGAGAGGACCTGAACACCCAAAGGTCGATCGGCTCTGCGCAGAAAAGAACGTTTTTGTGGTGGAGAACTTGGCGAACCTGGAAAAGCTGTCCACGTTGCCAAAGAACGTGTGTATCACTGTTTACACCTTACCCGTGAACATGGCGGGGTTGACAGGATTGCCGTGCAGAGTGGTTGCTGAGTTCTAGATCATACTCAAGCAACGAAAGTGAAGTTAGTGCGGGTGAATGTGTCTCAAGATGTGCGGTTTCTCTAATCCGTGTGCAAGCATGAGCTGCTCGTCGCCAAGGAGCTGTTGTGTCGGTCCGTCGGCGATGACGGTGCCTTGATCGAGCAGGATAATGCGGGAGCAGAGCTCCACGACCATCTCGAGGTCATGTGTTGCTATGATCTTTGTTGCAGGAATTGATTTCAGCGTCTTGATGAGACTGCGCTTGCCACGCGGATCAAGATTGCTCGTCGGCTCGTCGAGAGCCAACACCTTCGGTTCACACGCCAAGACTCCGGCGAGACACACACGCCTTTTTTCCCCGCTGCTCAGATGATGAGGTGATCGGTCCTCCGATCCGAGCAATGCTGTCTGCTCGAGCGCTTTTGCTACTACGTTTCTCACCTGCTTTTCGCTCAAGCCAAATTGCTGCGGTCCGAACGCCACATCCTCAAACACTGTCGGGCAGAACAATTGATCATCAGGGTCCTGGAACAGCAATCCGACATCCCGTCGGATTTCGCTCGCGCTCTCTTTGCTTAGTTGTTTGCCGCAGATGACCACGTTGGCGGTTTTGGGATATTCCTCTGGGAGTATTCCATTGAGATGCAGGAGCAGGGTCGATTTGCCGGATCCGTTTGGGCCGACCAATCCGACGCATTCGCCCTCAGAGATAGAGAAACTGACTCCGCGCAATGCCTCCTTGCCGTCTGGATACCTGAACTGCAAATTCCGGATTTCAATCGCTGGATTCATTTCCACCCCCTGGCAGTCATTGCAGCGTATATTCGCTCGGCCCGCTCAGTGGAGCGTACGAACAGTTGCCCAACTAATGACGCAAGCATATGCCACTTCTTTCTTCGGCTCGTCGAGAAGGTCCGGCTGGCTCGCGCGCGATTGAGACGCTCGGCCTCGTCAATCAGTACAAAGAGGTAGCGGTACAGTAGTGCAAGAATTGTGACAAGAAGCCGTGGGACGCCAAGGCGCTTCATGGTGTTTAGCAGTCTCGAGAACGGAGTTGTGTTCGATAACAGTATGACGGTGAACAAACACAGAGTGCTCTTTACGAGAATCGAGAGGAACACCATTCCTCCATTCTCCTGGAACAAGGCCATCAATGCAATCCCAAGTGCGAACGGCTCAAGGAGAATCAATCTTCCGAAAATGAACCTCCATGGGATGGAGGTGAGGGCCGATAGCACAAGAAGCAGTCCGGCAAGGATGATGAAAAACCAGTAATGCGTGAACGATACTGAAACACTCGCCGCAACAATGCCCAGAGTTCCCAGGAGTTTCACAATAGTCGGAAGCCGATGGATCGGGCTGTCGAGTCGGCTGTAACGATCCAGGAAATCGTGGCGCATGATGCTCTATCGTCGATTGAGCGGATTGGAAGAATGAACGTC
>JBGPAN010000174.1:0-7779 GCA_041480785.1 Bacteroidota bacterium
CGAGTCCTGCTTCGCTTCCCGCTCTTTCCTCTCGAGTTCCGCTTTGTCCATAGCACTCTTCGTGTGGAGGGCCAGGAGGATGTTCTCCGTCTGATTATCGATCACCGGGTCTGCCTGAGCGATGTCCGGTGATACCTGGAATGTCAATTGAACCGAGGCGGGGTACTGGAAGACCACGATCTTCCGGATGATGTCATTTGTTTTGAATTTGCCGAGTGCAATCGTGTCCGCCTGAGCCGCATCAACGGTGACATACAGCCATCCATTCCGCAGAATCGTGTCAAAGTACCCCAGCTTTCTCGTCGCTTTGATTGTCAGGAGATATCCGTTGGTGCGGGCTTCGATGCTGAGTCCGGTGATGTCGAATCGTGGAGCCGCGGTGGCCGGCTCCCGTGCGATGACGCGTGCCTCGGCGGTCAAGAAAACTCCGCTGGGTGCCAGCCGCTCGAGCGCGGCAACAAATTCCGAAGCCGGAGCATAGTACAGACTATCAAGAAACAGGACGTTTTCCTGGAGCTGGATGACGGATGATGTGCTCGTTGCGACATCCGTGATAACCAGGAAGGGGTTTTGCGCCGATGCTTTCACGCGGTGATTGGGGAGCCGGAGTTCAATCTTCCGTCGTTCGGCATTATTCACCCAGGGATACGAAAGCGCAGCCGCGAAGTCACGCACGGAAACATATGCCACGCCGGAGCGTTCATAGCCATTGACTGAAGTGATCCGGTCTCCCACCTGGAGACGGAGGGAGATGTGCTGTGCAGCGACGGGGGATGAGACGGTGAAGCAAGAAGAAAGAAGAAGAGCTGCTATGAAGAAACGACGGTCTCGCTGAATGGCCATTTATCGATAGTTCGCAAATTGCACCGGGAATTTCAAATCGGCTTCGCGCAGTATCTGGATAATCGCCTGAAGATCATCTTTGTCCTTCCCGCTGACCCGAACCTGATCTTCCATGATCTGTGCTTGTACCCGGATCTTTGAGTCTTTGATCATTTTGACGACGAGTCGTGCATCATCTTTGTTGATACCGACGATGAGTGTCACTACCTGGCGCACTGTTGAATTTGCAGCGGGCTCCACGGCACCATAGCGCAGCGCTTTCAGCGAAACGCCTCGTTTCACGAGTTTCGACTGGACGATATCGACAGTGCTCTTGAGATGAAACTCGTCGATGGAATGAAGGGTGATCTGCTTCTCTTTTTGATTGAAGTCGATCACTGTTTTGGAATCTTTGAAATCGAAGCGCTGGATGATCTCTTTGCGGGCTTGATTGAGAGCGTTATCCACTTCCTGCAGATTGATTTCGGAGACGACATCGAACGAGTTCTGCTGTGCCATGAATTCTAGTTGATGATCTCAATCCAGTTCCGGGGCTCTGTGATGCGAATCCTGACGTGCACTGAATCGCCATCGCCGGCAACGACCTTACCTATGCCCTCGATGATGCATTGGTCGTCCGTCGCACTCGAGATGTAGTATCGTGCGTTATTGTTTTCTGCCATCGGAAAGATCATACCCATTGTCACGCCGGAGAAACTCTTGTTGCCTCCGCCTTGCGTTGTGGGTTTCCAGTAGTATGCATGGGCACGTGAAGCGAAACCATTGAGGTCGGCGATGATCGCATTTCGAGTGTTCTCGATAGTATTCGACTCAAACATCGAAATTCCAACGAAGATCGCAACGCCCACGAGGATGACGCCCAAGATCACGAGGAGGAGCTGTGTCTGTCCCATAGGTCAATCCATTTGACTGGTAGAAGAGTTCCCTCTAAGGGGAGGGACGACTTGCTACGAATATTGAGCAAGATGTATGCCGCGTCGTCTTTGACTAATGCGAAGGCGTTACCGCACCACATCATGCTGATCAAAGAGAATGAGCCGCCAGTAAATCTTACCACCGACAAGTAAATTTGTCATTTGCCGATGAGCGGGATACGGATACCTGCATTGATGCTCTAATATTGCTATTCTCCTTGAGAAAATCAATTGCCATACTGTGTAACTTGGGTGAGCGCAGTTCACCGCTGTCGAAGGTCCCTTCTACACTATGAATATGGGGTTGGCTTTGAAGAATTCGCTGTTGGATGAGTATCTCGATGCTTTTTACTATCGGTCAGCCGCAATTCATTTACATTGTCGTCGCGTGGATGGCGCAAAAGGTAGGAATCGATTCCCGGGAGATGTGTCTCAGTCCCATCCAATAGGTCAATATGAGTCAGTGTACCATTCTGTTACACTCCTGAGAAAAGAATCATTTGCGGATCATTCCTGTTTCCATGCTCCAGAACACCAGATCCAGCTCATCCAGAGAAATGCCGATTCTTTCAGAAAATCGTATGAAGCTTCGCTCGAGAGAGAGATACTTCCTGCGAGAGAGCGACTTCGGCACTGACCGGATGGCTCCGTACCGCTTCAGGTTCCTTAAGATGTGGCGGTCGAGGATCGCAAGTCCTCCGTTGAGGCCAATGTTGCGGAGAAAATGCGTGGCCTCTTTGTAGCCAAGCCCCAAGACATTCTTCACAAGCCATTCGCGCTTGGCCGAAGGATCCGTATACTCCGACATGGCTTTCAAGAGAACCGGAAAGTCCTCTTTCAGTTTCAAAAGGTTCGTCGACTTCGTTCTATGAAACCGGATGTACGTACTGCGATTTCGCAGGATGGGTTCGGGATCGATTGGTAGGGAATGGAAGGAAAGTCTCTGAAGTTCCTCCACGGCCTTCCCCGCGTTTTCTGCGCTGGTTTGTGGGGTGAGAAGGCAGTACGCGCACTCGTAAAAATACTCTGATGGATCAATTGCCCGAAACTCCGCGAGACGGCGACGAATCGCCTCCTGCTTTGCGAAGTGCAGAACTTTCAGTTGAGCCAACTGATCATCTTTCTTCAGGGTTTTCGGAGTCACCTTCATTCTGGAAGCGAGATTCTGTTTCCGGCGCGGATATGAACGAGTCCATCTTTCTGCAGACCACGAAGCAAAGCATCGAACCATCGTCGGTCCACCGACTTGAAATCAGGTTTGATTTTCCGGGCAAGAGCGGAAAGGGTTAGCCCTTCGAGTGTCTTCAATTCCCTCAACGCTTGAATTGTTCGTCCGCGATAGATCCGGTTGGGAATTCCGCCCCTTCCCGGTTCGGATTTCGTGGCGCCAGTTTTTCTCTGTCGCACTTGACGAGCACTTGGGCAAAGCTCGATGAGGGGACAGAGATCGCATTTGGGATGCGCCGAAGTGCAGACGGTCGCGCCGAGATCCATCAGGGCCTGGTTCCAGTCGTGCGAGTGTCGTCGAGGGAGCAACGATTCTGCAAGAATCCAAATATCTTTTTCCCTCCACGCCGGTGTTCGACCCTTCGGAGGACAAACTCGGGTCAGTACTCTTTTGATGTTCGTGTCAACGACGGGCACATGCCTGTCAAATGAAAAACACGCCAGGGCGTGGGCTGTGTAACGTCCGATGCCAGGGAGTGCTTCCAGCTCCTGGATGCTTCCCGGAAGTCTGCCATGATGTTCGTTCAAAACAGTCACGGCAAGTCTCTGCAGACGCAGCGCACGACTGTTGTAACCCATCCCTTCCCAAGCTTTGATGACATTTGAGGTCCTCGCATTGGCGAGTCTTTGCATGGTGGGAAATCGCTTGAGAAACTGTGGGTATTTCGTCAGGACTCTCGAGACCTGCGTTTGCTGCAGCATAACTTCGGAGATGAGGACACGATAAGGATCGTGCTCATTTCTCCATGGCAGCTCACGCCCGTTTTTTCTGTACCAGCCAAGAACTTTGGCATTGAGAAGAGGCTTGTTCTTCAGGCTCATATTCAATCTACGTCGCTGGCTCAAAGAAAAACGCTCTCATCGAGTTTGGAGACAAATGGCTTGTTCCCCTCAAGGATGTCCATTGATCGGAGCTCGGCCAGCGTCACCCATCGGATCTCTTCAAACGCGTTGTTCACCGGTCTCCCGCTGAATTGCAGGACGAAACAATATGTAACGTCGAAAAGCCCGCCATCGTCATAGCGATTCACCTGCGACTTCATGACTCCAATCGTCTCAACGTCGATGGAGAGTTCTTCGCGCAGCTCTCGCTTCACGCAATCCTGCACGGACTCTCCAGATTCAACTTTCCCTCCCGGGAATTCCCATTTGAGCTCGTATCGTGAGTTCTTCTTTCGCTGACAGACGAGTACTCGTCCGTTTTCCCGAAGTATGCCAACTGCGGCGCGTGTCATGGATGGAAAAATATACCGAATGAAGGATCGAAATCCAACGAGCGAACGTCATTTCGTTGAACAGAGCGTTCTCCTTGCCGGGCAATCACCAGTCCTTCCATGCGAATGAGCTTGGGCTGCCCGCTGAGTCAGATGCCGAACCGCCTATGGAATGATTCTCGTTGCATCGGTGCTGATTACTTCTGAAATTGAAACTCACTAGGAGTACACATGCAAGATTTGAGAAACCTCTTTTTGCTCTGCTTCTTTTCAGCATCGACACTCTTCAGCCAGACGGCAAATCATGTTGTTATCAGCGAAGTCTATGGTGGGGGAGGAAACAGTGGTTCGACATGGAAGAATGACTTTGTCGAACTCTACAATCCGACGAATGCTCCGGTGAATGTCACCGGCTGGTCTGTGCAGTATGCATCGGCGACGGGAGTTTTCGGGAATTTCAAGACGTTTCTTCAGGGAACCATTCAGCCCAAAAGTTACTTTCTGATCCAGGAATCTCAAGGTGCTGGAGGTGCAAAGGATCTCCCGACTCCTGATGTGGTCGGCATCATTGCGATGTCAGCGACTCAAGGAAAAATCGCCTTGGTGAGTGATACGCTTACTGTCTCGGGGCCGACAGGTGGATCAGTTGTCGATTTCATCGGATACGGAACGGCAAGTATTTCAGAAGGATCGCCAACTCCCGCTATTTCAAACACGACAAGCGCGGAGAGAAAGGCAACAGAAGCATCAACGGCCGCCACCCTTGCACCTGGCGGCTCGGAAGAAAAGGCAGGCAATGGTTGGGATACGAACAACAATGCGAACGACTTCGTCGTGCAACAACTGACTGCCATCAATCCCCAAAACAGCGCGAGCCCGAAGGAGCCGCCGCCAGCGATTCAAGCGGGGATAGGCACAGTCGTTTTCGCCGCCCCGATAGTTGAATCAGGTAACGCGATCGAGATCAAGCTCATTCTCCGGGGCGCCTCAGCAGCAACAATCACGGGTCTGCGTTTCAAAAAACATCCGCTTTTCAACTGGTCATCGTCGAATGTGAGTGCCAGCTCGTCGGGCGGAGCGCAGCTGACGGTTCGCTTGACACCAGACAGTGTCAGCATTGTCGGATTGACGGTTTCAGCAACCGATAGTGTGCAGGTTCGTGTGACCGGCCTCTCGGCTCCCGATACGACACTGAAAGTCATTTTCGGCGTCGAGACCGCCGCAGGGAGTGACTCAACCGCACCTGTGACACCTCTCCCATCATTCGTCCTCTATGGCAGCCCGCGTCCGATTGCCACTGCCAAGATGAACGACGCACAGGGTGTTCCGATCAACCTTCAACAGCCTGTGACGGTGCGAGGGATCGTCACGGTTGCCCAGCAATTCGGAGGTCCTGCGTATCTCCAGGATGCTTCAGGCGGTTTGGCTGTGTTTGACCTTTCCTTTGAGGGTGCGGTGAGCATCGGTGATGAGGTCACGATCACCGGCACGGTCACACAGTACAACGGGCTGACGGAACTTGCGAACGTGACGCTCCACAAGACCTACAGCCATGGGAATGAAGTCATTCCTCTCGTCGTGACAGTCTCACAGATCGCCAAAGACGGGGCAAATGGTGTCGAGGATTACGAAGGAATGCTGGTGCAATTGAACCGGGTGACAGTTCGCGACGCTCAGGGTCAACCGATGACCACATGGGCAGTGAGCGGATCAGGCGCTAATTTCTGGCTGCATACCGGAACGGACAGCGTTCAGGTACGTATTGATGCCGATGTTAGTACTTTGGCGAACCAAACCGCGCCGACTGGCGAATTTGATATTGTAGGAGTAGTCGGACAGTTTATCTCGACGTCGCCGTATATCGGGGGTTATCAACTCATGCCGCGATCGTACGCGGATGTTTTCTCCAAAGGGCCAGTCATCACCGTCAGCCCGCTGGAAGCGAAGATCACATCAAGTTCGTTTGACATTGCATGGGAGACCGCGAAACCCGGCTCAAGCTTCGTCAGGTACGGCAGGACGAAATCGTATGAGCTCGGATTGAATGGGTCGACTGTTCTGCAGACGCTTCACACGTCGACCATCACGGGTTTGTCACCTGCGACGGCATATCACGTCCAGGCTTTCTCCGTAAGTGGAGTGGACACGAGCTTCACGGGTGACCGTGTGGTCGGCACTGCATCCCAGGGATCCACGGGACAAGTGAATGTGTATTTCAACAAATCGGTCAATGCCAGCCTCGCGAGGGGAGAAACGGCGAATGGTAACGCGAACCTGACCGATCTATTGGTGAGACGCATCAATGCTGCTCAAAAATCCGTCGACTGCGCTCTCTATAGTATCAGCGGGCAGCCCGGGCAAACCATTGCAAATGCTCTTGCCCAGGCCGCGAGCCGAGGTGTGAAAATCAGATTCATCATTGAGCGGGACAACATGTCCGCCGGGTCCGGCACCACTGTCAATCAAATTCTCATACCGGCTGGGATTCCCGTGATCGCAGACGACTTTGATGCAGCCAACGCTGGCGTCGGGCTCATGCACAATAAATTCTTCATCATCGACTATCGCGGCGGTGCGCCGGACAAAGTATGGGTGTGGACGGGATCGTGGAATCCAACAGATCCCGGTACAAACGATGATATGCAGAACTCGATCGAAATCCAGGACCAAGCTCTTAGTGGGGCGTATACGATTGAGTTCAACGAAATGTGGGGGAGTGATACGGATGTGCCGAGTGCCACGAACTCGCGGTTCGGTGCCCGCAAACTTGATAACACGCCTCACGTTTTTGCGATCAACGGCACGCGGGTCGAGCTCTACTTCAGTCCTTCCGACAGAACAACGAGCCACATCATCAACACGCTCGACAATGCACACAACTCTATTAACATGGCCCTGCTGACTCTGACTCGGTCCGATGTAGCGACGGAACTGAAACAAAAAAAGGACTCAGGAGTAAGGGTTCGAGGTGTGCTCGACAATGGGACAGATACCGGATCGCAGTTCGCCTTCCTCAAGTCGGCGGGTGTGGATATGCTTCTCGATCCAAGTACGAATGCATTGCTCCACCACAAATATGGTCTGGTCGACGCGGAGCTTTCCACTGCCACGCAATACGTGATCACGGGATCTCATAATTGGACGAGTGCCGCTGAAACCTCGAACAACGAAAACACGCTCATCCTTCAGAGCAATCGGATTGCCAACCTGTATTTGCAGGAATTCGCCGCCCGGTACAAGGATGCAGGAGGGATCGACCAAATCGCTGTCAATGTTGAGCGCACGAACGATCAGACTCCAAGATCCTTTTCGCTGGCTCAAAATTATCCCAACCCGTTCAATGGAACAACCAATTTCGAATTTCGAATTTCGGATTTGTTACGCTGAAGATATTTGATGTTCTCGGAAGGGAAGTGGCCACGCTTGTTCGCGGTGAGATGTCGCCGGGAGTGTACAGGATCCGTTGGAATGCTGACGTACCAAGCGGCGTGTACTATTGTGCATTGCGCACAGGTCAATCGGCGGCCGTCAGGCCAATGATTCTCATAAAATAGTCCTTATCAATTTGACACACTCCTCCG
>JBGPAN010000175.1:0-7776 GCA_041480785.1 Bacteroidota bacterium
GATCAAACAAGAGTTCACAAAGTTCTACCAGCAAATGACATCACCAGCAGAAAGAACCAAGCAATAAACATCCCCCCCACGGCGGCATCAAGCGCCCGCACGTGGAATATGATGGTATTATGGACACGTGCGGCTTCGTGCCGCCACATCGAAATCCTTAGGTGGCGGCATCGCTTCATGCCGCCTCGCCAAAAATTGAGCGTTCCCCCGCGAAATCCCGACGCTCTTTGTCGGGACCCAATTAAGCAATAACGCCTCAACTCAATCGCTTCGGCGTAATTGCGGCTTGTAGCAAACAACGGCGGCTGTCACAGTTCGTGTAGTTAGAGTTAGATGGAAGCTCAAAAAAGGAAAGCGGATGGTGGAAGACGCCGGAGGTCGAGTACGAGAAAGAGTTGTTGCAGGTTCAAGTCGGGGTCACAAAAAAAACTGGCCGAATCTTTTCAGATTCGGCCATTTCAGTAGCGGGGGCCCACACTTCCCTGCAGTCACAACCTTCTATGCAATGTTTCAGATGGAGCTGGAGTGACTGCCATGGACGCAATTCGATCATTCAGAGTCCTCACCGCCCTGATCTGCCTCAGCTTCTTTGTCCCCGCGGAGGCTCAGCAGAAGGCAACCCAGCCCGGCACCTTTGAGGTCTACTTCTCTCCCCACGGCGGAGCCACAGGTGCCATTAATTATGCCATCGAAAATGCAAAGCAATCCATCCTTGTTCAGGCTTACTCTTTTACCTCGGTCTCTATTGCTGAGGGACTTATCAGAGCGCACAAGCGCGGACTCAGAGTTCAGGTTCTCCTCGACAAAAGCCAGCGCACTCAAAAATACTCAATTTTAGATATCCTGACCTCCGCTGGCGTTCCAACCCTCATCGATGCCGTCCACGCCATCGCTCACAACAAGGTCATGATCATAGACAACGATATAGTGGTCACAGGTTCTTTCAATTTTACAATGGCTGCTGAAGAAAGGAATGCAGAGAATCTCTTGATTATCCACAGCAAGGAGCTTTCCGCCAGATATCTTGGCAATTGGCGCGCTCATCAAAGACATTCCATGCCCTATTCCCGACAGATAGACCTCAAATAAAGAAGCCGACCTTCTTCCAGATCGGCTTCTTTTTCAATCGACAATCATATACCGCAAATCGAAAATCTCTGATACCCCCAACAGGGTTTGGCAACTACTGCAGTTCAGGAGATGACCTGTTCACAATTGTGTGCGAATATCCGCTAAATTGAGTGGAAAATAGAGGAGTGCGGACACGCAAACGAAAATTGACCGAGGTCGAACGTCTCATAGGCTTCCGCCCGCCTTCTTGCAGGTTCAGGTCCGGGGCACAAAACGTTGAGATGGGGAAAAACCATGAAGCCCACGATAAATAGAGTCTTCGTTCTTCTTTACATTTCTGCCCTGCTCACCAATGCAAACGCTCAACCCGCAACGACCTCCTCTCCCACGTGGCATGTCTACTTCTCCCCCGGTGGCGAAGTTACCTCTGCAATCCGACGAGCCCTCGATAATGCAAAGTCAAGCGTCCTCGTACAAGCCTATTCGTTCACATCTGCACCCATAGCCGAGGCTCTGGTGAGAGCTCACAGGCGAGGGGTCAAGGTCCAGGTTATATTAGACAGAAGCCAGAAGACCTACAAATACTCCTCCGCCGATTTCCTAGCCAATTCGGGCATTCTTACCAGAATCGATGCAGTCCATGCCATTGCACACAATAAGGTCATGGTCATAGACAACGAACTCGTCATTACCGGATCGTTCAACTTCACAAAAGCAGCAGAAAAAAAGAACGCAGAGAACCTCCTGGTAATTCACAGCAGAGAGCTCGCTGCCCGATATTCTGACAATTGGCGACAACACGCCTCGCACTCTGAATCATTCAGCTTTCACGGCATTCACACAGATCGACTGACCTCACGCAGATATCCATCACACTCCGACGATTGATTTTCGCCCCCTGTTGCGCAACGCTCATTAGCCATTATGTGGCTTCCCCCCCACTCGGCGGCATCAAGCGCCCGATCTCCTGCAAATGGGCGACCCGTGACGAGCATGGAGGGGCTCATCTGCAACAATGTGCCCCCCCCTCAGCGCCCAATCCTCAAAATACTCGCATAGACAACTGGCACAACAACCAGCGTAAGGATGGTCGACGAAATCAGTCCTCCGATGGTCCCTAGCGACAACGAGTACCAAATGCTTGACTTTTCCCCCATCAGCAGAAGGGGCACCAGTCCCCCGACCGTCGTGAGCGTTGTCATCAGAACAGGCCGAATCCGAACCGACGCTGCTTCAACAAGCATCTCGATTGTCTTGTCATCTCCGAATAGCTTCTTCGACATGTAATCCACGAGCACTATGGAATTCGTCACAACGATGCCGACAAGGAGCACGACAGAAGCATAGCCTCCCTTGCCAAAAGGTGCATCAGCGAGGTAGAACGCGAGAAACAACCCGAGGAGGGAAAAGGGAACCGAGAGGATGATAACGAAGGGTTTGACAAACGATTCGTACAGTGACGAAGTAATCATGAATACGATGATCAGCGCGAACGCGGCTATCCACAACATCGACATCTGGCTCGATTCAGTCAGCCCGGAATAGGAGGACGAACGATCGAATTGATAGCCGCTTGGTAGCGGCATTGCTTTAATGGTGGCGTCGACGAACCGGTCTCCGAAACGATATGGGCCCTTGTATTCAAACGAGACGATGCGCAGATACTGCTGATTTTCGCGCCTGATCTGCGAAGGGACCCTCCGCTCTTCAACGCCAATGAGGTCACTCAACCTGACCTTCTCCCCCTGTTGGTTCACGATCGTCGCCTGCCTTAGGTCGTCTGTAGAGAAATCCCTGTAGCCGGCGAACTTGATCGAATACGGAACACGGTCGCCGGCGACGTTGAGCCGACTTAGTTCGATGGAGCCTCGTGTGAAGGATCGAATGGCGCGTATCAGGTCAACCACTGTGAGCCCGTGGCGTGCGATGGCCCCTCGATCCACCGTCACAACCAGCTCATATGTTTTATTCCAACGGCCAAATGAGTGATCGATATCTACATCTGCGACACGCGCATTTCGCTCGATGCGCTGCCGGAAAACCTCAGCGATATCTTTCACCTTGTTATAGTTATACCCGAGGACCTTAAGAGAGAAGCTCATGGCTGTCTCCCCACCACTATAAAAACCCGGACCAAGACCAAAGACACTGATCGAAGTTCCTCCTGTTTGAGCGGCATACACGATCAGACGGTTCTTGAGATCGAATGGGAGCATCGTCTTGGCCGCTGAATCGGAAAGATCGGCCCTCACCATCGCGTAATCCCGCTGCACCCTTGCCGTCACCTTCACAATCCCGCTCTTTTCCGTGAAGACCAGCCTCTCTACCTCTCCGACGATCTGGTTGTATCGCTCAATTTCTGTTCCTTGTGGAAAGCGTATGGATACCACCAGATAGGTTTCATTTCCGAAGTCCCACATCTCCCCCTTTGTGACTTTCGTAAAAAAGAGATGAGATGTCCCGCCCAGCATGTATTCGACGTATGGCTTTGCTATCCGATATACCTCACTTCCGAACGTACTCTTGTACGCCGAAGCGAGAAAACCCTCAGACTCGATTTTATCGGGTAGCAGCCAGATCGGGATGCCGAACAACCAGATGGTCACCGCGAGGACCAGTTTCCTGTGAGCGAGCGCTCGTTTCAGAAGCGACCGATAGAGATTCAGCGCACGCATTCCAATCCTGTCGAGGAATCGGAAACTCAATGACACGACATCGCGGTGGGTCGCCACGGTCGGAATGAGGGTAAAAGAGACCACAAGGGACATCAGTAGCGAGATTCCAACTGCCATCGCAAAATCCAGGAAGTACGGTCTGAGGTCCTGCGGCAGAAAACTTAGCGGCAACAATGCACCGACGGTCGTAAACGTCGAAGCGATGACTGGAAGCGCTATCTCAGATACGGATCTGGCGACAACGCCGAAGCGCTCCCCGTTGTCCGTGCTGATGTGGCGATTGATGTTTTCGAGCACCACGATCGAATCGTCCACCAATCGACCGAAACCGAGGACTAGTCCGGCCAGCGTCAGCAGGTTGAGCCCGATCCCGAAGAGCCAGAAGAGCACGAAAGTTCCCGCCACGGAGAACAATATCGAGGAGAGAACAAGAAGAGGGGCGCGCATATTTCGCAGGAAGAGAAGCAGTACTGCAAGGATGCAAAGAAGCGAGACCAGGATCTCCTGATAAAGCTTTCCCAACTCCTTTCGCATCTCCAGACTCCTGTCGGATTCCCTGCCAAGTGAGAACCCGGCGGGAAAGTCCCGCTGAAGAGCATCCACCCGCTCGAAGATCGCATCGGCAAGTCTAAGGGTATTGGTGTTCGGTTCTTTGTCGATAACGATCGCGACAGTCGGTTTTCCATTGATCCGATAGAAGCTCTGGACCTCAGACAGTCCGTCCTGCACAGTCCCAACGTCACGAATCCGGATTGGAACTCCGCCGGACGTCGTGGCCACCACAAACTCCTCTAGCTCCTTCACTGTGACGGCATCATTGCAGACGGCCAGGTAGGTTCTGCTCTGATTTTTCTCAAGAACTCCAATAGGCGCATGGAACTCCAGCTCCCTCAACTTGCTGCTCAGATCATCGGGCTGCAATCCGAGGCCGAGTATCTTGACAGGGTCAAGGTCGATTTGAAGCTCCCGATTCTGACCTCCTAAGACCTGAACATTTGAAATCCCGCGCACCGAAAGCAGTAAAGGAACCACCTTTTCCTCTGCATACTTCCGAAGTTCATGCGGAGGTCGATTTCCAGACAGGGAGTAAGAAAGAAATCCCTGCAGGTCACGCAAATCCCTCGGCACGTAACGCTGGATCGAGGGAGCCCCGGCGGCAATCCTTCTGCGAAGGCGGCAAGCTTCTCGCTCAACTCAAGCCGCGCGAAATTCATGTCGATTTCTTGCGCAAACTCCACATCGACCGTTGATGTCCCTTCCTCAGACGTCGAATTGACCTTGCGCACACCCGTCACGGTGTTGGCGATTTCTTCGATGGGCGAAGTAATGAACATCTCGACCGTCTCGGGGGATGCGCTTGACCAGGATGTATACACGGAAAGACGCGGGAATTCCTTTGCCGGAGCGAGCTCCAAAGGCAGGTGCGTGAACGCGAAGATCCCCCCAACGACGAGAGCACCGTAAAACATGCTCACGGCAACAGGGCGATGAAGAAGGCGGTCAAAAGATGCAAATCCCATAGTTCAGCGGCCAGAATCCATCGTGACAACGGCCTTCACTCAATCCGGCCGACCTTCACCTTTCCCTCATCAACAAAGAACAGCCTTCCGTTGCTGTCTGACGACCTTACTATTGGCAGGCACCCTATGCGCGACAGGAGAGTACCATTGGTAATGTCAAAAACGTCCAGGGTCGCGACGTTTGTCGGCTGCATCACCGTCGCTACGAGACGCCGGTTGCATTCGGCGAGACCAGAAATCCTCTTTGAGATTCCAACGCCAAGTGAGCCGCCGCTTCCGCTAATCCTCGGAGCGGGGAATCGATCTGGTCCTTTTATCGTGGATACCAGCTTCTCCCCAACATACTGCCTGATTTCATAACTGAGCGGATTTGCCACCCATATCGTATCGCCGTGGACAAACCACTCTATCGGACTCGTAGCAAAGACGGGTACATCCGGCACCGGATCAAATGGGTCCCCGAAACTCCTCAGCTTCTTCCCGTCCGCGGAGTATACATGCATTATGTGATCCTCTGACAAACCGAGAAAGACCAACTCACCCTTTCCCAACAACGCCATTTTCTTGAACATGGAACCCACCTTCATTGAATTCATAAATCTCCCCGACTCATCGAGCTTCGAAACCCTAGTCAGGTACTGGTCCCAAACATAAAGAGAACCTTGTTTATCCTGGGCAAGAGATGCCG
Organism: Bacteroidota bacterium; assembly: GCA_041480785.1. Classification (GTDB taxonomy): domain Bacteria; phylum Bacteroidota; class Ignavibacteria; order UBA10030; family UBA10030; genus UBA9647. The sequence continues at coordinate 5,955 of JBGPAN010000175.1, forward strand.
GTCCAGCATACTCGCCGGGACCCTTTCCTTTCTTGAGCGTAATGGATATCATGTGTCGGCCGCGGCCATCAAACTGCTCAATCGATTCCTTCTGGAGAACATAGATCGTTCCCTTGTTCTCCGCTATCACTTCCGTTGGCATATACAACACCTGCGGCTGGTCATCGGTCGAATCCGATCCAATCACAACTTCCCATCTCAACTGCTTTTGACGCCCGCTGGCAGGCTCGAGACAAGCGATGACAAATGCCGCGGTCGCGAGAATGGCAAAAATCCATTTCCTTTTCATGCTGACCTCCCTTGTTGTTGGGGTAGATCCCTGTGCTATCCAGGGAACCTCGGTGACTTCGTTCTCATAACCGCTGGTGAGAGACCGAGTATTTTACCACGCGTGCAAACGGCTCGCTTATCACACCATACACCCATATCTCTCGGTGACGTATGAACCAGCAACAAAACACGGCAGGAAGCGGCCGCGTCCCGCCGGCTAGTGCAGTTGCTTTCTCCCAATAGCCCAGTGATCGATGTACGTATACACAATCGGTATCGCCACAACCGTAAATGCAGTTGATGCGATCAACCCTCCCACGAGCGGTATTGTGAGTGCACGAATAAGTTCGGATCCCGTGCCAAACTCGAACACAAGCGGGATCACGCCAAGTACGGTGGTAGCTGTCGTCATCAATATCGGTCTCAACCTCAGCTTCATTCCTTGCTTGACTGCTTCATTCAACTCAACTCCCTCGCGCCGCAACTCCGTGATAATGTCCACCGCGATTACAGCGTCGTTGTCCACAGCTCCGATCATGATCACAATTCCGATTAACGACATGACGTTATATGCTTGACCGGCAATAAGCATCGCAAGAATGGCGCCAATGAAAGCGAGAGGGCTTGTCAAAATAATGACGAGCGGATAGAGGATCGATTCGTATTCCGCTGCCAGGATCATGTACACCAGGAACAACGATAGGAGGATGATGAGAAAGAGACTCCGGAACGACTCGCTGATCTCCTCGTTCTCACCCCCGACCGAAACCGCGTAACCGGCGGGCAGATTCAGCCTTTTGATCCGGTTCTGAATATCGTCCACCACACTTCCTACAGAACGGCCAGAAACGTTTGCCGTCATTAGGATGGCACGTTGACGATTCTCGCGCCATATTTCCGCATACCCTTCCGTTCGCTGCCAACGCACCAACTCTCGCACGGGCACGGAATTTCCCCCGACCTGAATCGATGCAGAGAGAATATCGTCAATATTCGCCCTTTGCTCCCCCGGTGCTTCCACACGGATGGAGATCTTGCGATCAAAGTCGCTCAGAGATGTCGCCTCATTTCCACGAACGAAGTGCGCCAGGTGCTGCGCGACCGCCTGCACCGACAGCCCGTACCGGCTTGCACGTTCACGATCGATAACCATTTGAAACTCCGGGCTCCCTTTTTGCATCGAGGTACGCAGATCGACCAGTCCGTTGATCATCCGTAGCTGCCCCGCCAGCTCGCCTGCAATTCGGGTCGCAATCTCTGGTTCGCGTCCCGCAACCCAGATCTTGATGTCGTTTTGCTCCGGACGAAGGATTTGCTCGAATGTCGTTCCTCTTTTCTTGACCGCAAACTCGGTTCCTGCGGTAACTGATCTCAGCGTTTCCAGGTACGCTCGCACCGCGCGAATCACCAACTCTGTGTTCGCGCCTGTACCCGATTTGATTTCAAGCGTGGTCCTCTCCATCGAGGCTTCTGTGACAGCTTGAACCGTCTGTTCCTCTGGCATCCCGATGGCTGAGTACACACCCGTCACTCCTGGGAGGCGGACGAGATC
>JBGPAN010000176.1:0-7762 GCA_041480785.1 Bacteroidota bacterium
CTGTATAAGGGTTGATGCGGTCGTAATGACAAAGGAGTTTGCTCCTGATGAAGTCGGCCGGTCAGAGAATCGCCACCGTGCGATGTCGATTGGGTCTTGTCCGCGATGATAGAATTCCACCCATTCGTTCTGACCGGGGAGCGGATCAAACATAATCTCGTTGACAATGATCGTGCGTGGTTCTGCTCCCACCATGACATCAACAGAGGCTGTGTCGTTCCCGGGATTCATGTCTGATGGCCAGGAAACCACGGCGATGAACCTGTTATCCCCCGCGATCAACGAAGTTGATCGTGCCGTGACGAGCGTCGAGTCCGAAGCATGTAGATTCATGCCTTTGACAGCAACGAATTCTTCCGACAGCTCGGCCTTTCCATCAGCGTTCGTATCCTGAAAAAAGTGAACCTCGTATTCCGCAGCAACTTGGGTCCCAGGATTTCTGACCGTCGCTCCAAGTGTGATCTTCTGGCCTGGGAGACAGGAAGAACCGCTATCATCGGGAATCATTTGAAGGCGCGTCAGTTCGAGGTCATACGACGGAATCGTCGTGATGGCGACATCATCGAGACGAAAAGTCCCGGTTGCGCCGCCGGAAGGAACCGCGATCAGCCGCCAACGGAATCGTACACTTCGCTGATTGGCCAACGCTGGCGGCAACGGAAGAGACGTAAGCACGTACCCTGTTGTTCCCGGGTTGCGAACGGTGTCCGTCAGCGTCATCGGATATGTTGTCCCGTTGTCGATCGAAGCTTCGACAAGGAGTCCGGCAGTATGGCTGCTGGAACGAGAAGCGTAGAACTCCAATCGAACCGGTGAGCAGCCGGAGAAATTCAGAAGTGGCGATGTGAGCGATTGCGAAATCGTCGCATTGGTGGAGAGAACTGCATTTGGCGAGGACCGTGGAGATGACGTTGTGGTTATGAAATCACCGGACGATGAGCGGTTCGTAGTGGCGCTCCATCCGACTGGCAACAGGGGAGGTGAAGTGGAATCGAATCGTTCCACGAATGAGGTAGGTACCACCTGCGCGTATGCACAGCACGGGAGAAAGACCCATGCAAGGAGGAGGGTTTTCATGATGGTCGGTAAGGTTGATGGTGAAGCGAAGTTGTGGACGACGGGTGATCCGTCGTCCACCGTTGAGACTGCAGAATTGTAGATTTGCGAGGCTGTTACTGCGAGAATACTGAAAAGGCCGTCATCGACTGAAGTCGACGCCTTTGAAAGCACGAAACCCTTCGGGTTTTGTTAAAACTAAGCCGTCCGATTTATCGGATGGCGCAGCAAGACCGTTTCTCAGAATGGCGCTAGTTCGTCGAATCTACTCCGGCTTCGCGCGCATCGTATCCCAAAGCATGTAGGTCAACAAAATTATAAACATTATATATCCAAGCGGTTCAGCGCCAGATTCCTGCCAGCGAGTCACAGCTTGCATGTTGAAAGGAATTTTTACATCGAGGAATCGCAAAAATGCTCCGAAGACGCCGAAGAGCGAACCTCCAGCAAGAAACCCAGAGGCGATCAATGTTCCGCGGGAGAAGCGGGCATTGTTCACCTTTTCGTCTTTCGAGCGAGAGGTGACGAACCACGCTACCAGTCCACCGACAAGGAGCGGCGTGTTCAACTCTAACGGAAGATACAGGCCGAGTGCGAAGGCAAGTGGCGGGATCTTCAAAACGACGCAGAGGAGTGCAATAACCGCGCCTGCAAAGTAGAGGATCCACGGTACGGAGACGTTTGACATCAACGGCTGAATGACGGCTGCCATGGCATTTGCCTGAGGCGCAGCCAATGCATTCGGGCCTTTGAAGCCGTCTGTCTGATTCAGCACCATGATGACGACGCCGACCGTCGCCGCGGAAAGCAAAGAACCAAGGAACTTCCAGCTTTCCTGTTTCTTCGGCGTTGAACCAAGCCAGTAGCCGATCTTGAGATCTGTGATAAATGAACCTGCTACGGAGAGGGCTGTGCACACGACACCGCCGATAATTAATGCACTCACCATGCCATCATTGCCCGTGAGGCCGATTTGAGTCAGGACAAGGGATGCAAGGATCAGCGTCATCAGCGTCATACCGGAGACGGGATTCGTTCCGACGATGGCGATCGCGTTCGCAGCGACCGTTGTAAAGAGGAATGAAATGATGACTACTACCAGCAGCGCCACAATCGATTGTGCCATGGTCGGCACGACGCCGAGATAGAAAAAGGCGAAGATGGCAATGACCGTCAAAAGGATGAAGAGGACAATATGGAGCATCCGGAGATCCGTCTGCCATCGAACCTCTGTCGACCCCTCTCCACGTTTGGCCTGGAAGATCTCGCGATAGGCGAGCCCAAATGCTCCGCCAATGATCTTCGATGATCGGATGATGCCGATGATGCCGCCCATGGCAATTGCGCCGATGCCGATGTGTCGGACGTAGGTACGGAAGATCTCTTCTGCACTCATGTTGGAGATCAACTTTGTTGCTGTTGCTCCAAGCGGGACGCCCAGATGATCCCCGACGTAGTAGAAAATCGGAACGAAGACGAACCACGACAGGAATGATCCGGCACAGATGATGGCAGAGTATTTCAGGCCTATGATATATCCCAGTCCGACGATGATCGAGAGAATATCGAGCCGGAAGACAACCCTGACCTTGTCCGCAATGCCGGCCCCGAAACCCACAACACGGGAAGTCACGACTTCGGACCACCAGCCGAGCGAAGAAACCATAAAATCGTAGAAGCCACCTATCAATCCGCACACGACGAGAACGATCGCCTGTTTCCCTCCCCGTTCTCCGGCCATGAGAATTTCCGTCGTTGCAGTAGCTTCGGGGAATGGGAGTTTGCCGTGCATGTCCTTCACGAAGTACTTACGCAGCGGTATCAAGAACAGAATACCAAGGAAAGCACCAAATGTTGCCGCCAGGAACAGACGAAAGAAGCTCGTCGGCAGATCGAGAATATAGAGAGCAGGGATCGTGAAAATGGCGCCAGCCACAACCGCGCCCGATGTTGAACCGATCGACTGGATGATGACATTCTGACCGAGCGCACCCTGGCGCCGCGCAAGCGTGGATACCCCAACAGCCAAAATCGCAATCGGAATGGCAGCTTCCATCACCTGGCCGATTTTCAGTCCCGAGTACGCCGCTGCTGCAGAGAACAGAATGGCCATGGCCAATCCCATGATGACGGAATATGGCGTTACTTCGGGGACGTCAGCCGCTGGATCCATCACAGGCCGGTAGACTTCACCTTCCTTGAGTTCCTTGTATGCGTTTTCCGGGAGAACCCGTGGTGCCGTTTCTTGTTCCATAAAGCGACTCCCTTTTCGTTACTGAACGATGTTGATCGAATTTAGAGTTTCAAGTTCCAATCCATCGAGTTAGAACATCCTCCTCCGCAACAAGGACGGCGGACAGGTATGTCCCCTCTCGCAAACTCACAACTCTGGCGCTGCAGAAGAGGTTGTTTGCGCAATCCGTTCACACCCCAAAATCCCCTCTCCCCGGCACACAAGTCCGCGCCACTGAGGGGACTGATTGAGCTTGACGTTTGCAGTCATTTCAACCCTTGCTTCAGGCGTCCCCTCTCGAGCGATGGCTCGAGGGGCGAGAGAGGGTCGTCAGACTCCGGCAGAGTCTGACGGACTCTGACGAGGAGCAGAGGGGTGTGTCCTCTCAGCTCCGTGATCTGTTGACTGCAATCTGTTATCTGCCTGCTGCTACTTGTTCTTGTCGACCCAGACCTGCGCAAGGTTGACAACAGTCTCAACAGCCTTTTCCATACCCCAGAGTGATGCCCATTCTGTCTTCCCGTGGTAGTTGTGGCCGCCGGTGAAAATATTCGGTGTGGGAAGGCCGTTCGCCGTCAGTTTCGAGCCGTCCGTGCCGCCGCGGATTGGTACCCACTTTGGCTCCATCCCTGCACGTTTTGCCGCCTCCCAGAGACAGTCGAGCACTCTTTGATCTTTCTCGACTCCTTCTCGCATGTTGCGGTACGATTCGATAATCTGGAGCTCGATCTTCGCTTTCGGATGCAACGGCTGAACCTCGGCGATGATCTTTTCGAGCTGTTTCTTCAGATCCTCAAGTCCTTCGGTGCGGAAATCGCGAAGAAGAATCTTCAAAACAGATTTCGCTTCTTCACCCTGCACACCGTGCGGATGGATGTAGGGCTCGTACCCTTCGGTCGTTTCGGGCGCCATATCACGAGGCATTCGTGCAATGATGTCAGCGATTGTGCGGACGGAATTGACCATGATCCCTTTTGCGGTCCCGGGATGAATGTTCCTTCCGTGAACAGTAATGACAGCCGAATTAGCGCTGAAGGTCTCTTTATTGAGCTCGCCCGCCGTATCGCCGTCGACGGTGTAGGCAAACTGAGCGCCGAATTTCTTGATGTCGAAATACTTCGTCCCCATTCCCACTTCCTCGTCGGGTGTAAAGCCAACCTTGATGTCTCCGTGCAGAAGACTGGGTCGCTCCAGCAGCAGCTGAATTGCCGTCATGATGATGGCGATGCCGGCTTTGTCGTCTGCGCCGAGGAGTGTCGTTCCATCACTGGTGATGACAGTGCGACCAATTTCCTTTTTGAGTTCGGGATTCTCAGACTCCCGAATGACAACCGCGGTATCGCCGGGCAGGACAATGTCTCCACCTTTATAATTAGAAATGATCTGCGGCTTCACGTCGGTGCCGGAAGTGGATGGGGACGTATCAACGTGAGCGATCAAGCCCACGGTGGGCACTTTTCCAAACGCGGTACTCGATGCTGACACATTGCTTTGTAGCGTCGCCATCACGTAACCGTACTCATCAATGGAAGCGTCTTTGAGGCCAAGCTCCTGCAGCTCTCTCACGAGCATCTTGAGTAGATCAAGCTGCTTTGCGGTGCTTGGATACGACTCCGCATCATCTTGTGATTGTGTATCGATCTTCACGTACCGAAGTAATCGATCAAGAACGGTCTCTTTCATAACGATATCCTTGTTTGAATTGGTGGAGGTTTGACGGCGTCCACAAAACAGTATCGGAAGAATTGGTATTCTTACGTCATCGGATATTGGCTACATTCGGAGGGATCGGTCGATCGCTGGTGCGCCTAAATTAAGGGGAAAAATGAGAGAATTCAAAGCGGAAAGTAGTTGCAAATGTGGAATCAGTGCGGTTCCCCACGCAGAAAACTCATAACAACCTCTGCAAAAACCGTTGGCGCTTCCGCATGAATCCAGTGACCTGCATCTATCCCGACAATGTCAGTATTTGGGAAGAGTCTCTTGATCATCATAACATCTGAGTCGCGAACATAGTCAACCCGATCGCCTTTCACAAACAATGTGGGTCCGGAGAATGGCTGCTGAGATGTGATCTCCCGTGCGATCTCCGTATAGTTACTCCGGATTGCCTGAAGATTTGCCTTCCACGTGAAAGCCCCCGTGGAATCTCTGGTCAGGTTCTTCATCAGGAATTGACGTACAGCGAAATCGGGGATTCTCTTCGATAACTCCTCCTCGACCCGCTGTCGCGAAGTTGCGGCGCTGAGATCGACAGAAGCTAATGCAGCGAGGATTTCATCGTGCATCCGGGGATATTCGCGGGGTGCCATGTCGACAACAATCAAGCTCTTGACGCGGCTCGGATTGCTGAGTGCGAACCGCATGGCGGTTTTTCCCCCCATCGAGTGCCCAAGAAGATGTGCAGATGGGATCTTCAGACGATCCAGAAGCTCCGTCAGATCTTCTGCCATTGCATCATATGTAAAGACATCGGAATGCGGAGACTTGCCATGGTTCCGCTGGTCGACAGCCAGGACTCTAAACGAACTGGCGAATGTCCTGCTGAGCGTATGCCAATTGTCAAGAGAACCTAACAGTCCATGAAGTATGACGAGCGGTTGGCCGTTTCCGTACTCTTGGTAGTGAAGGATCATCGCCTTCGGCCCGACATTCATGTCGGGCAATGAGGATGGTGGATTTAATTCGCAGCCGCCCGGAGAGAGAACTTCGGAATGGAAACGCGGAAAAGCTCTCCCTGTTCACGCTGCATGAGATATGTTCCCTCCATGCTTCCTTCCAAAGTTTCCAGAATGCAGTAGCTGTTGTATTCATGACGTCCGCCGGGTGGTATGATCGGCTGTTTTCCGACAACTCCTTCGCCCTCAACCTCCTCAACCCGGCCTGTGGAATGCCGGATGAACCAGTGTCGCCGAAGCAGCTGAACAGCCTGGAAGGTCCGATTCTCTATTCGAATGAAGTATGCGAAGACAAACTTGTGCTGCAAGACGTCGGATTGCCCGTCCAGGTAAACAGGCTGAACGGTGATTCGAATTCCTTCGGTCGTTGCGGTATACGTTGTCATACTATAAGGTACGGGCAAAGAGTGTGAACCTCAAGGCCATCAGAACTGTACTGATTCGCCATTGTTCAGGATGTGAACTTTGTCACGAAGCGCGAAACGCTCTGATTCCGCAAGCAAAAGCCGAGGGGGCTCAGCCATCGGTTCGTCGCTGATCCAAAAGGTGCCCCAGTGATATGGGATCAGGTGTCGTGCTTTGAGATCAAGGAATGCCTTGACCGCCGTTGCTGGGTGGAGGTGCAGATTCTTAAACCACTTCTCGGGCTTGTAGGCACCGATAGGAAGAAGTGCCGCATCAATCGAGAAACGAGAACCCAGCTCTTCAAAGAACTCCGCGTACCCCGTATCCCCGGCGAAATAGACGGTGTGGTTTTTGGACTGAGCAACAAAACCACAGCACGCTGAGCCGGTGCGATCCCACGCGCTGCGCTTGCTGTGATGTTTGGCTGGTGTGCAGGTGATCTTCATGGTGGGTCTTTCGGTCGACTCCCATGCGTTCAACTCGACGATTTCCTCGAATCCTGACTTCCGTGCGTAGAGAGCCAGGCCGCTGGGAATCACGATGGTCGATGACCCTTTGCACCTCAACATGCGAAGCGTCTTCAGATTCAGATGGTCGTAATCGCTATGCGAAACCAGAATGTAGTTGATTGGAGGCAGGTCCTCGAAAGGAATGCCGGGCTTCTGACGACGCGGGAACATGAACGAGACGGTCCGCGAATAGATGGGATCTGTCAGAATGTTAATCCCGTCCATCTGAACGAGAAGCGTTGCGTGGTTGATGAAGGTGATTTTCAGTGCCATGGCTGTAGTGATTGTACGAATTCGTGTCCTGCGAGACAAGGCAATCCGGCATTTGAAGGTCTGCTGGATTTCATCGATATTGTCGGGGGAAGCACAAACCAACAGAAAAGGACGGCGAAATCGAAACGCACGTGCAGAGCCACCGGCACGCAAGCCGTAATATCGGTGCGTAAGATTGTGGACGAATAGTGATGTGTGAAGTACTTGCACCGATATTAAACGCACAATAGAGCCGCCAACCCGCACCACCGTCGATTTCGCGGGCTGTCGAAAAGAAAGAACAAAATTAGCCCGTCCCGAAATTGCGACTAGTGCGTTGGACGGACCTACGTGTGTTTAATGTCGCCCCAGATTGAAGTTGAGTGGCCGATTCCTCTTTCCTTTGTTGGGGCGACATTACGGGTTGTGCGTTGGAGGCTCTCGGACGGGCGTTTAATTTCGGGACAAGTTTCTTTCTGCCGCTTTCTTTCTAAAAGAAAGCGGCGACAAGAGGTCGAGCTTCAACTCTGCGGTTGACCGATACAGTTCACGTACTGGATCCCCGCTGACAGCATGCGGGGATGACAAAAAGAAAAAAGTGGAAACACATGCAATTTGACGTCATAATC